>NZ_JBDOHS010000008.1:0-151446 GCF_039832105.1 Dorea sp. YH-dor226
TAACGGAAGGAATATGAGAAATCCTTCCAAGTAACCTGCAAATTGATCTACAAGTGGTCAGATAAAATGAACTCGCGGTCAGCTCATCCGAGCTGGCCGGTCAGTTCGACCGAATTTAGCAAAAAACAACAGGCGGCTGTCAAAGAAAGTAAATACCATACACAGCAAGTGGAATTTAGTCCTACAAGCTTAAAAATACCGACTAAAGTCCGCTTTTTTGTCATGTCCAAAAATCCTTTCTTTTTTTAGTAGCCTGTTGTTTGCATCGTTTAGTGTAACACTTATTTCTACTTAATAAAACAGAAAAAGCAGCAATCACTCATTTTTGTAAGAGTAATTGCCACTTTTCTTTTCTCTCTTTTCAAAGTGGAAATAAACTTTTCACTTCAGCCTCTTTATTTTCGGATTTTATTTCAGTTCAATCTCTTCGAGTTCCTTTGGCGGCAGTGCTTTTGTTGAACCTGCAACAAATTCTTTTACCTTTTTCTGTGCCTTTGGAACTTCAATGTTGGTTCCGGCTCCGGCCACACATCCGCCCGGACAGCCCATTCCTTCGATCAGGCAGCCGTTCATTCTTCCGACCTTTGCCATGGAGAGGATCTTCTTACATTCTGCAAGACCTTCTGCATGCTCGATCTTCACTTCTACGTCCGGATAATACTCTTTTACACATCTTTCGATGGCTGATGCGACACCGCCTGCAACGGCATATCCACGTCCTGCTCCTGTTGCATTGTGGAAAGAAGATTCCGCTTCATATTCCGTGAGATCGATATCCTTCGCGTCAAACATCGCCTGCAGTTCTTCAAATGTAATAACAAAATCCACATCACTTCGAACCGTTCTTCTCATGGCTTCCAGCTTCTTGGCAGCACATGGTCCGATAAATACTACTTTTGCGTTCGGGTGTTCTTTTTTGATCGTACGAGCAGTCGCTACCATCGGTGTCAGTTCTTCAGATACCTGATCGATCATATCCGGGAAATACTTCTTCGCAAGCATTGCCCAGGAAGGACAGCATGAAGTCAGGAGGAACGGAAGTTCCCCGGTCGCAACCTTATTCACATAGTGGTGAGCCTCTGCAATCGCTCCGATATCTGCGCCGAGTGCAACCTCGTAGAACTCGGAAAATCCAAGCTCCTGAAGTGCAGCCTTTAAGTTTCTTGGTGTAATATTATCCCCAAACTGTCCTGCAAATGCCGGCGCGATCTCTGCAACAATCTGATCTCCCTCAGATAATGCTCTTGCAAGCTGAAATACCTGAGACTTGTCTGAGATGGCTCCAAACGGACAGCTGACCATACACATACCACAGGATACACACTTGTCACTGTTAATCTGCGCACGACCACATTTATCAGTTTCAATCGCATTTACACCACATGCCTTTGCACATGGACGCTCTTTTCTGGAGATTGCGTCATATGGACATGCATTCTTACATTTACCACATTTAATACATTTACTCTGATCTATGTAGGATTTTCCGTTAACCATGGAGATAGCACCCTTTGGACAGACCTCCATACAAGGGTGTGCCAGACAGCCTTTACACATGTTGCTGACTTCATATCCCTTTTCCTCGCAGCGTGCACAGGCAGACGGAATCACCTGCATAAGCGGCGGTTCATAATATTTGTCGGAAATGTTACTTGCTTCCACACCTGACGTAAGATGAACCGGCTTATTTTCCGGGCGAAGAGAAAGACCCATTGCCAGTCTTAACCTTTCTCTTACAACAGCACGTGCACGATAGATACTGTCACGATACTGCTCCGTATCTTCATTCACTATCTTGTATGGAATTGCTTCCATATCATCACATAATGTTTCTGCATTTGCCTTAAATCCCAGTCTTGCTACTTCTTCAAATACTTTTCTTCTCAGCTTTCTGACCGTTGTGTCCAACCCTCTCATCATGAGACGCATTCCTCCTGAATTATATTATATTTCTTCCGTTTTTTAATATAAATTTTTGTTAAAGAAATGTCAACCGGTTTGTTTGTTCTCTTTTACATACAATTTATAAGAGATAGATTTTATGCTCCCTGCAGATGTCCCGCATCTCTTTCGGCCAGAGACTCGCCTGTACTTCTCCGACATGTGCGCGGTCCAGAAGCAGCATGCACAATCTGGACTGCCCGATTCCTCCACCGATCGTATACGGCAGTTCTCCGTTCAGAAGCATCTTGTGGTATGGCAGATTTCTTCGCTCTTCACATCCGGCTTTCTTCAGCTGTTCCTCCAGAGACTTTTCATCTACACGAATTCCCATACTGGAAATCTCAAGTGCACAGTTCAGATTCTCAAACCAGAACAGGATATCACCGTTTAACTGCCAGTCATCATAATCCGGCGCACGTCCGTCATGCGGCTTTCCACTTGCAAGCTTATCACCGATCTGCATCAGAAATACACAGCCATATTCCTTTGTGATCAGGTTCTCTCTCTCCTTCGGTGTCTTATCCGGATACCGGTTTTCAAGCTCCTGAGATGTAATAAAAAAGATGTCGTCCGGAAGTATTTTCACTGCCTGTGGATATTTATACCACACCTCATGCTGCATATGCTTGATGATCTTAAATATTTTGCGAACCGTATCCTTTAAGGTATCAACAGTTCTCTCTTCTTTTGTAATAACCTTCTCCCAGTCCCACTGATCCACATAACAGGAGTGCAGGTTATCAAGCTCTTCATCCCGGCGGATCGCATTCATATTCGTATATAAGCCCTCTCCAGGCGCAAATCCATACTCATAAAGTGCCATTCGTTTCCATTTTGCAAGAGACTGGACAACTTCTACCGTTTCCTGTGGCATTCCTGCGATATCAAACTGAACCGGTCTTTCCACACCGTTCAGATTATCATTGAGACCGCTGCTCTTTTCGACAAACAGTGGTGCAGATATACGCTCCAGATTCATTTCCCTTCCAAATTCTTTCTGAAAAGTATCACGAATATACTTAATTGCTCCCTGTGTTTCTCTCACGCTCAGGCGTGGATCATAATTCTCTGGTAATATTAATCCCATGTTTTTCTCCTCTTATATATCCTTTCTATTATAAAAATATGACATTGTATCATGATTATTCTGCGAATACACTCTGTGCATAATATACGGACTGCATCGCATCTTTTCCGTAAAAATCTGCACCGATCATATCAGCGTATTCCTGATTCAGCACAGCTCCGCCAACCATCACTTTACAATCCGGCTTGCGTTCTCTTAAAAGCCGGATCGTTTCCTCCATACTCACAACCGTCGTAGTCATCAGTGCACTCAGACCAACCAGACGGATATCTTCCTTAATCGCTGTATCTACGATCGTCTCCGGAGGAACATCTTTTCCAAGATCCAGCACATCAAAACTGTAATTTTCCATCAATACTTTAACGATATTTTTTCCAATATCATGAATATCTCCCTTAACGGTAGCCAGAATCACTCTGTTCTTTTTCTGCAGATTATCTCCGCTCTTTGCCAGCTGTTCTTTCAAAACTGCAAATGCAATCTTGGCCGCGTCAGCACTCATTAAAAGCTGCGGAAGGAACACCGTTCCCTTTTCAAATCCTTTTCCCACTTCATCCAGCGCAGGAATCAGGTACTGGTTGATAATATCCAGCGGTTCCATTTCACCCAGAAGCTTTCTGGTCGTATGATGTGCCTCTTCTTTGAGACCTTTTTCAATTGCTTCTTTCAACGTAATCTCTGCTTTCCTGCTGACCGGAGCCGATGATGTCTGATTGCCGTACTGGCGGATGTACGCTTCGCAGTTTTCATCATAATTCATAAGCGCACAGAATGAATAATAAGAACGCATCATATCCTCGGAAGACGGATTGATGATTCCGGCGCTCAATCCATTCTGCATCGCCATTGTATAGAAATTAGAATTAATTGCCGGGCGATAAGGAAGACCAAAGGATATATTGGACACTCCGAGAACCGTGCATACTCCATAGGTTTCACGTACCCCTTTTAGTGCATCCAGTGTAATCTTCGCACCATCTGCCTCTGAACTGATCGTCATTGTAAGTACGTCAATTACAATATCCTTTTTATCAATTCCATACTTTTTCGCTTCTTCAATGATCTTTCCGGCTACTTTTATTCTGCCCTCCGCAGTCTTCGGAATACCTTCTTCATCGAGCGTAAGACCTACCACAACACCTCCATAGCGCTGTATCAGAGGGAATACCGCGTCCATACTTTCCTGCTTTCCATTGACGGAATTGATCATCGGCTTTCCATTGTAGATACGCATGGCCGCTTCCATTGCCTGTGTATCAACAGTATCAATCTGAAGAGGAAGACTGGAGACGCTCTGTAATTCTGTTACAACTTCCCGCATCATCTCCACTTCATTGATGTCCGGAAGGCCGACATTTACATCAAGAATATGCGCACCCTTATCCTGCTGCGTAATTCCTTCTTTCAAAATATAATCAATATCGTGGTCCTTTAAAGCCTGTTTGAATAATTTCTTACCGGTAGGATTGATACGCTCCCCGATGATCATCGGCTTATTCCCAAGGATCACTGCCTGACCGTACGAAGACACGATTGTAAAATCTTTCTTCACCGGCGGTATCACCGACATGCCTCTGGTATTCTGAACCATTGCACGAATATGATCCGGCGTCGTTCCGCAGCATCCGCCGATGACACATGCACCGGAAGTTACAATTTCTTTCATCAGCTCTGCAAACTCTTCCGGTCTTACATCATAATACACTTCTCCATCTTTCTGCTTTGGAAGACCTGCATTAGGCTTTACAATAATCGGTACAGAAGTGTATTTCACCAGTTCTTTCAAAATCGGCATCATCTGTTTCGGTCCCATACCACAGTTGATTCCCAGGGCATCTACGCGAAGTCCCTCCAGCATGGCAACCACAGACGGAACATCCCCACCGGTCAGAAGCTTCCCTTTTTCATCGAATATCAAAGTCGCAAATACCGGCAGACTGGTATTCTCCTTAGCTGCCAGAACAGCTGCCTTCACCTCATAGCTGTCACTCATAGTCTCAATATGAATCAGATCCGCTCCGGCAGCTTCCCCATATTGCATCGTTTCTTTGAAGGCCTCATATGCGTCTTCAAACGAAAGGTCTCCCATCGGCTTTAACAGTTTCCCGGTAGGCCCTACATCCAATGCTGTATACACTTTTCTTCCATCATGTACACCGAGAAGTGCAGCCTTTTTTACATTCGAAACGGCAGCAGTCACAATTTCTCTCAGCTCATATTCTGAATTGTGAAACTTGATCGCATTCGCACCAAATGTATTCGTAAGAACAATGTCACTTCCGGCTTCAAAATACTGCCGGTGTATCTCTGTCACTTCATCTGCATGTTCCAGATTCCATGTCTCGGGAAGCTCTCCCGGTTTCAGCCCTCTTTCCTGCAGAAGCGTTCCCATACCTCCATCAAAATATAGTAATTCTTTTCCCAGTCGTTCCAATATCATCCGTACTTTACCTCCGATAAATGCAGTCTTTCTTATCACATGATTCGCAGCCCTTTTTATGACAGGACGTCTGCAGACGACTGAGTCCGATGATCGCAGTTACAGATTTTGAAGGAGTCAGCATGCTGCTGTCCGTCATGGTAAGCCCGATCGTCTTTGCGGTATCCAGCATCCGCAGGATCATCTCCTGATGTTCTATGGAAAAATCCCCATATCCCGGACTGAATCTCGGACGAAGATAATATCCTTCTTTTTCCTGTTCTGCGGCTTCTTGTTCCTGCCATACATCCAGATATTCTTCCAGCAAAGCCGCCGCACAGGCCTGAAGGACAACAACACGTGCCATGTCAGAAAGTGCATATTTGCGCAAAAGCATATCAACCTTCGCGCCTAATGTAGCTCCCAGCACAATTACCTTCTCACATCCGGAAAGATTTCGTTCCAGATTTCGGCTGTTAATATTCATTTTCCCAATTATTATATGCCCGTCTGCCTGAAAATCCAAGTCAAAAATGCGATAGATGATTCTTTCGCATGCCGATTGTTCCAGTTCTTTAAAAGAACTTTCCACCAGCGCAAGCGTATGCTCATCTACCGCATGTCTTCCGTATCCCAGGTAACGAACAGCTTCTCTTGTTCTTATATCCATTCCCGAGTCCTCTTTATTTTACAATATCTGAAAGATTATGCATAATTGCTTCTGCAACTTCCGGCTTGTTCATAGAATATATATGTACATGATTAATCCCATTCGCGATCAGATCAATAATCTGATCCGTCGCATAAGCAATTCCGGCCTGCTGCATTGCTTTCGGATCATCCCCAAATCGATCTACGATCGCACGGAAACGCTCCGGAAGTACCGTACCGGACATACCGAGGATCCGTTCTACCTGCTTGGCATTCGTCACCGGCATGATTCCGGGAAGCACTGGAATCGTGATACCTATTTCTCTGATTCGATACAAAAAATTGTAAATGATGTTATTATCAAAAAACATCTGGGTGGTCAGGAAATCTACGCCACAGTCAACTTTATGCTTCAGGTGCATAATATCATCTTTTTTATGCTCTGCTTCTACATGTCCTTCCGGATAACAAGCCGCACCGATACAGAAGTCGCCCTGACTCTTGATATCAGTAATCAATTCACTGGCATAACGATAGTGATTCGGGAGCGGAAACTCTCCATCCTTCGGAATATCGCCGCGCAGCGCCAGAATATTCTCAATTCCCTGCTTCTTCAGTTCATCTATGACATGATGAACTTCTTCTTTTGTCGAAGATACACACGTCAGATGAGCGAGACTCGTTACACCTAATTTTTCTTTGATGTGCGATGCGATCCGGACTGTATTTTTACTGGTCCCGCCTCCCGCACCATAAGTAACACTGATGTAGGACGGCTTCAATGCAGCAATTTTCTCTGTCGCGCACAACACACTGTCATATGCCGCGTCCGTCTTCGGCGGAAATACTTCAAATGATATGTGAGGTGTTTCCTGCTTTAAAATGTCTCTGATCTTCATGTCGGTCTCCTCACTACATGTTGTCATACAGTTCCTCATACTGCTTTGCTGAGTTCGTCCATGAAAAATCCTGACTCATTCCGCGTTCTACGATCTTGTTCCAGTCACGCTTTTTATCATAGTAGATTCTCTGTGCATAACGGACCGTTCCAAGCATCTCATGTGCATTATAGTTTGCAAAACTGAATCCTGTTCCCGTCTTTTCAAATTCGTTGTAAGCCTCCACAGTATCTTTCAGTCCACCGGTCTCACGAACGATCGGAACTGTTCCATAACGAAGACTCATCAGCTGACTAAGACCGCATGGCTCAAAAAGTGACGGCATCAGGAATGCATCACAGGAAGCATATATCTTATGAGACATCTCCTCTGAATAATAGATGTTGGCAGACACCTTGCCCGGATACTTCCATGCAAAGTGTCGAAACATGTTTTCATACTGTCCCTCACCGGTTCCCAATACAACAAGCTGTATATCATCCTGACAAAGCTCATCCATCACATATGCCACCAGATCGAATCCCTTCTGGTCTGTCAGACGGGAGACAATTCCGATCAGCATGGTCTTCTGATTCTGTTCCAGATTCAGTTCTTTCTGCAGATCAATCTTATTTTTGATCTTTTCCTTGCGGAAATTGCTCACATCATAATTCTTTGTAATATACTTATCTGTTGCAGGATTAAAATCTTCGTAATCAATTCCATTCACAATTCCGGACAGACAGTTGGAACGTGCGTTCATCAGGCCATCCAGTCTTTCACCGTAAAATGGTGTCTTAATCTCCTCTGCATAGGAATCGCTTACTGTCGTGATACGATCAGCATACACAATTCCTCCCTTCAGGAAATTCGCATCTCTATATGCTTCCAGCTTGTCCGGAGCAAAATAATACTGTGGGAGTCCCGTGATATCCCTGACTTTCTGTGTATCCCATGTTCCCTGGAACTTCAGATTATGGATTGTCATAATTGTCTTGATTCCACGGTAATATTCATTCCCAAAGCGGAAATTATCCAGAAAAACCGGAACCAGACCGGTCTGCCAGTCATGACAATGTATGATGTCAGGACGAAAATCTATTACCGGCAGCGCACATAATACTGCTTTTGAAAAGAATGCAAATTTCTCAATATCTGCATACATCTCCCCGTATGGTGCAAAGCCATTAAAATAATACTCATTATCAATAAAGTAGAATTTGATCCCGTCATATTCTGTTTCCAGAATACCTACATACTGTTTTCTCCAGTTGAGATCCATATAAAAATGCGTGTTATATTCAAGTTTGTCTTTCCACACTTCCTTCATACACATATATTTCGGCAGCATGACACGCACATCATACTTTTCTTTATCAAAATATTTTGGCAATGAACCTACAACATCTGCGAGACCTCCTGTTTTAATAAAAGGTACCGCTTCTGACGCCGCAAATAATATTTTTTTCATCACTTTTCCTCCCAACCTCAGTAAATATATGCATATTATAGCGTATTTTTTTTCAGAAGAAAAGTTATTTATCTATTTTTGTACTCTAACCTGATGGTATCTGCAATTAATGCAATGAATTCAGAATTTGTAGGTTTTCCTTTTCCATTGCTCACAGTATAGCCGAACAATTCATCCAGAGTATCCAGTTTTCCGCGGCTCCATGCTACTTCAATTGCATGGCGGATTGCACGTTCCACACGGCTTGCAGTCGTCTGGTGCATCTTTGCCACCGTCGGATACAATATTTTGGTGACTGCATTCAGAACATCCATATCCTCGACAGCCATGATAATCGCATCCCGCAGATAGTGATACCCCTTGATATGTGCAGGTATTCCGATTTCGTGGATCATATCGGTCACTCGTGTTTCCAGATTCACTTCCGGAACCGGATCCGTTCCGGCTGTCATATCTGCCGGAAGTGCTCTGTGTTCTCCGTGTCCTGCGTTCTTGATTCTACCCAGTATCACATCATTACTGAAAGGTTTCATAATATAGTAGCTTGCACCCTTTTTGAAGGCATCTTCTGTAATTCTTTCCTGCCCGACTGCTGTCACGACAATAAATTCCGGATGCTTTTTCATCTGCCTGTCGCGATTCACCTCTTCCATTACACTGAGTCCATCCATCTTTGGCATAATCAGATCCAGTAATACAACGTCCGGCTGTTTCTCCTTAATTATGTGGTACATATCCTCTCCGTTATTGGCCTTTCCGACCAGCTTAAGCTCTTTATCATTGTCGATAATTTCGCCAAGCATGTCCAGAATTCTCTCATTGTCATCGGCTACTGCCACATGAATCTCTCCCATTTTACGTAATGCCTCCTTTTCCTTACATAAAAATCGTCGATATTGATTATATTATTTAGAATATTTGAAATCAAGAAAATATTGTCGTAACAATTTTACATACATCGACACAATTTTGAACATTTGACATTATTCGGCAGGCCTCACGTCCATTAAATATCCGCATTTTCTGTTCGATCATTGCATTTTTTCAACAGGCTCTTAATGAATCACTTCCATATATTCATTTTCTGTATCGTAGTTATGCCTGATTACAGTATAAAAAGGTGCTTTATAAATAATCATATTATCACTCCATTCTTTTTCATATGCAAATCTCGGAACCTGATTTCCCATTGTTACTCCCAGATAATCTACAAATATGAAACTGCCAAGCAGTATGAGAAAACAGCCAATCGAAAGAATAACCTTATACTTATTTTTACATATCACCTGATATAATCCAGTTGACAATATGATTGCCCCTATCATTGAATAAATGCAACCCCAACTACTGTCACTGGGAAAAATCATCAGTGCGGAAAACGTTAAGAAAACACCAAATCCAATCAGAATACCACCTGTCATCTTCCGCATTTTGTAACATTGCATTTCCTTATCTTCATTCGTATACTCCGCTACTTTTACTAAAGTATCTTTCATTTCTTCTTTCATAACCTCACTTTTCCTTTCTCCGGCAATCATTTCCCTGATATCGATCTCATAAAACTCTGCCAACTCTACGAGAATACTGATATCCGGCAGTGTATTTCCTGTCTCCCAACGGGAAACAGAACGATTAGACGCATTTAATTTCTCTGCCAGCTGTGCCTGTGTCAGCCCCTTCTCATTTCGTAATTCTTTCAAAAAAGAACCAATCTTTATTTGATTCATATATATAGGCCTCCTTTCATTGCCAGAGTATCATTTCCCTCTTCCTTTTCAAACGACACAAAGTGAGAATTGTCGTTTTTTGTACTGGACACATCTGTCCTGTTGACACGAATCGATTGGCTTTATCATTTCGCCTTCTTTCTCATGATTTCATCATAACATAGGATGCCGAAAAAAGCAGAGGAAGATTGCCACTGGGGATAATATTATTATTGCATACAATTTATTACCACGCTGATCATCATTTCCTTTTCTTCGGGCCTTGATTCAGCAATCATTATTGTGAGGGCGACCAATGTTGAATCTTCTATCTTCTTTTGTCCGTCTACAAACAACGCATTGTTCTTGTCCAGGAAATACAAAAACATCGTTGCTGCAATTCTTTTATTCCCATCAAAAAAGCTATGATTCTTCGTTACAAAGTATAAAAGATTGGCTGCTTTTTCTTCCAGTGATTCATAAATATCGGCTCCACCGAAAGACTGATAAATATTTCCGATACTGCCTTTAAAAGAGTCATCCTTCTCTTTACCAAACAGATCTGATTCATTACCAAAGCGCATACTCTGAATCACCTCCATACATTCTTCATATTGAAGAACATATGTTGCTTCATTCCCTTTCGGGCGAGTCATATTCTGGTGATCGTAAGAATCCAGCAAATCGAGTGCATTGCTATACTTCTCAATCACAGAAAGTACCTGTTTGCTGTCAAGTTCATTCTCCGTCCTTTTCATAATTCGTATCACTTCTCCCAGTTGTTTGATACGATTATCATTCACCGCATAACCTTTCAATATGTACTGTTTTAATACGGAATTAGCCCAACGACGAAATTCCACACCACGTTTTGATTTCACACGATAGCCAACGGAAATAATTACATCAAGGCTGTAATATTCAATATTTCTTTCTACTTCTCGTTCTCCTTCAATTTGAACTGTCGCAAATTTTGCGACAGTTGAATTATCAACAGATAATTCCTCTTTGAGTGCATTATTAATATGCTTACCAATTGTTTTTACATCTCTGTCAAACAACTCAGACATCTGATTACGATTTAGCCATACTGTTTCATCATCCACAGCTACAGGTAACTTTACCTGCTTATCTTCCGTTTCAAAAATTACAATCTCATTATTTTTCTGCATTCTGCTCCCCCTTTTGCTTTTTCCCGATCAATTCTTCATACTTCAGCTGATACTCAATCAGTCGTGGAATATATTCCGGAGGTCTCCTGCGCCCTGCCTCCCAATCCTCTATCGTTCTCAGAGGAATTCCAATATGTATTGAAAAATCTTTTCTGGTCATTCCTGTTTGTTCCCTTAGTCCCCGTATTTTATCTGCAGATTCCATTATTTCTAAACACCTCATTATAATATTTCAATAAGCATATCACATTTCTTTGATTTTCGCAATGCGTGGTTTTGTTTCATAATAAAAGGATACACACATACTTTTTTTGTATACAAAAAGCAGGCAATACAATGACATAGTCCCCACATTACCTGCTTTACAATCTTTTCATCATCTATCGTCAATAGAAAGGCATTTAATTGTCTCCAGAATGCTGCGCATGTGATATTTTAAAAGAAATGCCATATCGCTGTATTCCGAATACTCATTTTTCAAGACATCCAAAAGCGGAAATATATATTCTTCAGTTTCCGCAATATACCTGGCAATTTGTTCTTTGCTGAAGCTTCCAGCCATGGTAGAAATATTGTTGCATCGGTCGATCGTCTTTACCACACAGGCTTTTCCGTTTTCTTTAATTTTTTCATAATACAGTTCTTTTGCCTGTTCCTTTGTCATCCCTTCAGGAATGAAAAAGCTGACAAGTCCGACGAGTTCCTGAACTTCCTGAGCGAAAGGCAGATCCTGCACATCTACACCAGTATCTTCTACCACATCATGAAGAAGAATTGCTGCGAGAAGATTATCATCTCTTATCCCCAATGCATGTGCCTGGCACGCCATCATAAGTGGATGATTGATATATTGGACCTGTTCCGTTGTATATTTACCTTGTTTTCGAAATTGTCCTATGTGTTGTTTGCGCATATAGTGCAGAGCCTTATATGTACCGGTCAGTTTTTCTGATAGGGCAAACGTTCTCATTCTTGTGAACATATTATCCTCATGGAACAATCTTCCTCGAATATCATATGTTTTGCTTATTCCCTTCCCGGTATTTCCTGAGAGAAGAGCCGAATAGGGCAAATTCAACAATTCAGCGATAGACATCAGATTTTCAATATCCGGAAGATTATGTCCATTTTCCCATTTGCTGACTGCCTGGGCGGTAACACCAAGCTTCTCTGCCAATTCTTCCTGCGTGAAACCTATATTCTTCCTTAGAAAAGCAATATTTCTGCCGATCTCAGATATGTTCATGTTAGTCCCCCTCCTTAGACCAATATAGATATAAATTGGTCATCATAAGATATCTTTTTGTAAAAAATCGTTCAATGGCGATCCCATCATACAAACGGTTCCATTCCTCTGCCTCTTCGGCTCCGCTAACCGGAAAATAATCGGTATAATAATCATCCTGAATTCCATGAAACTCGGATTTTTGAACCAGAACATACCCTCCACAGTTCCGACATCTTGCCAAATAACGTTTTCCGTCATCCCAGCAGTAAAGAGGATGTCCATAAGCGTAATCCCCATAATCCTTAACAATATCATAATTCATATGTTGCTTCGCTTCTTTCGCATCCCGGAACTGAAATGCCATGCATTCTTTTTCCATTTTATTTTCCCCCTTTCATATCTTGCAAGTAAAGTATAAAAAAAGAAAAAGGAAAATACCATACACTAGCAGTTGAGTATCCTTGAACAATGGTTGAATTTCCGAAATTATAGCTAGTGATTGTCATTAGGGACAACATTTTAAAGACATGATATGACTCAAAGAGAAGAATGTATCCATGTATTTTGTGAGTAATCATATTCACTACATATAACAATTTCTTTATTTTCCAAAATTCGCCGCACAACGGTAAAATCGGCAATGCCTTTACCTTGATCAGTTACTGTGAAAAATGTCTTTTCATAATATATAGCGTATTCTTTCTCGGAAATTTTGTAATACTTACAGTGTTTATCAGCCAAAAATTCATAATTGCGTATCCAACTATTTTGCGTCATGGTCGATAAAACAGCATCCAGATTATGCTCAACCTGCAGTTCGTTGTAGTATTGCAGCACTTCATGTAGTTTGTTATATGAAATCATCATTTTGAGAGCGTTGAATGTATCAGTCACATTTTCTCCGTCGTAATGTTCTTCATCATCAATGACGCCCCAATGATATTGTTTAATTGAAAACTGATTCGTTTCATCATCAAACCAAAGTTCTTTAGTCGTATAACTCTCACTGAATACACATATTTCTTTTTTCATTTCATCCCCTCCGGATACTATATTTAGCTATATAAAGTATAGCACAGCAGAGAAAAAATGCCAGAGGCAAACTGCCTCCGGCACTGTTTTATCCAGCCGCATCCAGCATATTCTCAATCAATATCCCATACCCTCTCGTCGGGTCATTCACCAGCACATGGGTCACAGCTCCCACCAGCTTTCCATCCTGGATGATCGGAC
This sequence comes from Dorea sp. YH-dor226, assembly GCF_039832105.1. Taxonomy (NCBI): domain Bacteria; kingdom Bacillati; phylum Bacillota; class Clostridia; order Lachnospirales; family Lachnospiraceae; genus Dorea; species Dorea sp. YH-dor226. The sequence goes on from NZ_JBDOHS010000008.1 coordinate 13,790, forward strand.
TTCCGCTCATCCCCTGCACGATTCCTCCGGTAACCTCCAGAAGTTCCGGATCTGTAACCTCAATTACCAGTCCCTTATTGGCTTCATGTGTCAGTCTGTCAACTTTTGTAATGCGGATCTTATAATCTTTCACTTCTCCTGTGACAGCACATCGGATCCATGCCTCTCCCTCCTGGATTTCTTCGGTATCGGCGGTCTGCATTGGTGTCTGTTCTTCAAACAGAGCATCTATTCTGTCTAAGCTCCCGAAGATTCCGCAGTCTGTATTATCTGTTATATATCCCAGAACATTATAACTGTTATACACGATGATTCCTTCCATTCCTCCCGGTATACCACCCGCTCCTTTTTGGATATCTTTCACGCTTGTGCTATAGACCCTTCCTTCTTCAATCTCTATCAGTTCATTCGTATCAACGTCGTGAATCCCGTGTCCCAATGCACCGAATCGGCTGTCAGCTGTCAGATATGTGATTGTTCCAAGCCCCTGTGCATTATCTCTTACCCAGACCCCAAGTTTATAATCCTTTCGTCCGCACTGCACCGGCCGAACCTTAATATCAAGATACGTATCATCCCTTCTCACTTTAAGTACTGTTTCCTTGTCATCCAGTTCTTTCACTGCTTCCACCAGATCATCTTTACTGTCTGTTTCCTGATCTCCTACGGCGACGATATAATCTCCTGCCTTTAACAGATGTTCACAGGGAGAATATTGGTTTCCGTCCATACCGGTTATGGTATCTGTTCCAAGGACCATGACTCCATCGGTCTCCAGATAGATCCCAATAGGCATTCCGCCTGGAATTACCATATCTGAAGCTGCCGTCTTTGCATTGACCTCCTGCCGAAGCTGCTCCTGTCTTATCTCGATCAGATAATATCCTCCGCTTACGGCAATTGTAAATGTCAATATCATTATCAGAATTCTTCGATACCAGTACTTTCTCATTCTACAGACTGCTCCTTTCAAACCGCACATAATGAAAACAGATACCCTTTTCTTGGATATCTGTTTTTATTATGTGAATTTTCAATTATTTTACACTGGTTTATTTTGTCTGTTTCGCAAGCTTACGCATCTCCGCTGCATTTTCAATCACTGTATCTGTAATCTTGGCACCGCCCAGAATTCTCGCAAGTTCACCGATAGATTCTTCCTCGCTTAATAATCGTATGCCTGTCGTTGTCACACCATCTTTGGTCTTTTTTTCAATCTGATAATGGCAGTCTGCCATTGCCGCAATCTGCGCAAGATGGGTGATACAGATCACCTGATGATTCTTCCCGATCAGAGCCATCTTTTCTGATACTTTCTGTGCAGTTCTTCCACTGATTCCGACATCGATCTCATCAAAGATCAGCGTTTCAATCTCATCTCTCTCGGCCATGACTGCTTTGATCGCCAGCATGATACGGGAAAGTTCCCCTCCGGATGCAACATTTGCAAGTGGTCTGACCGGTTGTCCTGGATTCAGGGAGATCATGAACTCCACATCATCCATTCCGTCAGAGGAATATTCTCTCTTCTGTTCAAAATGGATCTGAAAGTTCACATCTTCAAAATTAAGATCCTTTAATCCGTTCTCGATCGCTTTTTCCAGAATGGAAGCCTGCTGTCTTCGGACAGCAGACAGTTTATCTGCCCACATCTGATAAGTCTCTTCTGCTTTTTGGCAGCGTTCTTTCAGGGATTCCAGATAATGGTCAAAGTCTTCCAGGACTGCGATTCTCTCTTCCTGTTTTTCACAGTATGCAAGAACCTCTTCTATGGTAGCTCCATACTTTGTTTTCAGATGATTCAGCTCATTCAGACGATTCTCTGTCTCATATAATTCTTCTTCAGAGAACTCACATGTATCACTGTATTCAGCCAGTTCCCGGTTAAAATCATTCAGAAGGCTGTCAATCTCGGCAAGCTGCTCATACAGCTCTTCTGCTTTTTTATCATACTCTGTCGCCTGAGACAATGCGCGGATTGCTCTGCTCAGTCCTTCACTGGCACTGTCATTGTTCTCACTTGTATAGCCATACGCTTCTGTCACGCTCTCGGCAATTTTTTTACCATTCGATATCTTTCTGTAGAGGGTTTCCAGTTCCATATCTTCGCCGGGTATCAGCTGTGCATTTCGGATCTCCTCTGTCTCATATTTCAGAAAAGAAAGCTCTTTTGCCCTCTGTGCTTCATCTGTAACTGCTTCTTTCAACTCTTTTGCACATGCCTTATATGCACGGAAAGCTTCTTCCGTCTTTTTCTTCTCTTCTGCCAGAAAGCTCTCTGCAAACGCATCTACAATCTGCAGATGATTCTTTTTATACAGGAGCGACTGGTGTTCATGCTGCCCGTGAATATCAATCAGAATTGCGGCTGCCTCTTTCAGCTGTCCGATCGGGACCGTCTCACCATTGATACGACTGATGCTTCTTCCCTCCATCAGTCTTCTGGACAAAGTCACGATACCATCTTCCGGATCGATATCCATGTCATTGAGCTTTCTGATCTGGTGTTCATTTTCCACTAGAAAAGAAAGTTCCACTAACCCGTATTTCGTTCCCTGTCTCAGAATATCTCTGGAATACCTTCCGCCCAGAGCAAGATTCACAGATCCAAGAATGATTGACTTTCCCGCACCCGTTTCACCGGTCAGAATATTCAGTCCTTCCCCGAATTCTACTTCTATCTCATCAATTAATGCCAGATTCTTTACATGCAGATTCTGTAACATATTTCCTCCTACAGAATAATCTTACTGATCTTGTCCATTACTTTCACTGTATCGTCCACTGTTCTGATCGCACACATGATGGTATCATCTCCGGCAATACTGCCGACAATCTCGTTCCACTTCATTGCATCCAATGCAGCGCATACTGCACTCGCCATTCCTGACACGGTCTTTATGACCAGAATGTTCTGTGCCATATCCATGGAAAGATAGCCTTCTTTTAATACGCGGATATATTTTTCACTCATTCCGCTTTCTGCGTTCTGATGCAATGCGTAACGCTGTTTTCCATTATCAGAAGGAATCTTGGTAAGCTTCAGGTCCCGGATATCTCTTGACACGGTTGCCTGTGTTACCTTGAACCCAGCCTGGTTCAGATACTCAGCCAGTTCTTCCTGCGTTTCAATATGATATCTGTTAATCAATTCAATAATTTTTGCGTGTCTGTTTACCTTCATGTCACTAATTCCCCTTCATTTTTCTGCGAAGTGTCTCTAAAAAGCTGACTTTATTCAACTTCAGGATCTTTGTTCTGGCATCAGCCCTGCGTACCATGATTTTTGCTCCGGTTTCCATAATCATCCTGTCTGCACCGTCAAAGGTAACATATACCTCTTCTCTGGAACCATTTCTTCCTTCTCCGATCTCTATCATGATCTCATCTTCGGAAGACAATACAATACTCCTTGTATTCAATGCATGTGAACAGATCGGAGTGATCACGATCAGAGATGCTGTCGGTTCCACAACCGGCCCTCCTGCAGACAGGTTATAGGCAGTAGAACCGGTCGGTGTCGAGATGATCACGCCGTCCGCCTCATAGGAATTCAGCAGTTCCCCGTTGACAAACAGTTTGAAATGTATGATCCGAAGCTCTCCCTTTCTTGAAACGACGATATCATTTAATGCAACATCCTGTGTCCCATCTTCCAATGTCCCTTTCAGCATCATACGTTCTTCAAACACATAGTCACCGGCAAGCATCTGATTCAGGTCCTCTTCGATATGATTGACCTCAACTTCCGTCAGATATCCGAGAGTTCCCATATTGATTCCGAGAATCGGAACATCTTTTTCCCAGAGCGTTCTTGCAACCTCAATCAGACTTCCGTCTCCACCAATGACAATCGCACAGTCGATCTGATCCGGCACCGATTCCATAATAATATTTTTATCTTCATCCTTCTGACACAGGATACATGTCTTACCGGCATTCTGAAGCAGAGTAACCACTTGATCCGTAACAGAATAATCCGTATCCTTTCCATCATTCGTAACAATTAAATATCTATCCATAGCCGATGCTTTCCTTTAACCTTTCGTTAACGTATCAAATGCCTCATCCACCGTCTTTTCGACATTGATTATATCAGATATTCTGTCTGTTTTTCCACATTTTTCCAGATGAACCAGATATTCAATATTACCTTCCGGTCCCCGGATCGGTGAAAACTCCAGATTTAATACAGCAAACCCGATCGACATCGCATAGTCGATCACTTTATGAATCACTTCGATGTGTGTACTCTTTTCTCTGACAACTCCTTTTTTTCCGACCTTTTCTCTTCCCGCCTCAAACTGTGGCTTGATCAATGCTACGATCTGCCCGTTTTCAGTCAGATATTCACAGATCGGCATCAGAACTTTTGTCAGAGAGATGAAAGACACATCAATCGAAGAAAAATCAATCGGCTCACCCAGATCTTCCGGCGTCACATATCGTATATTCGTCTTTTCCATACAGACCACTCTGTCATCCTGCCGGAGTTTCCAGTCAAGCTGCCCTCTTCCTACATCGATTGCATACACTTTTTTTGCACCGTTCTGAAGCATACAGTCAGTAAATCCTCCGGTGGAGGAACCGACATCTGTACATACCTTTCCTTCCACCGATACATCAAAGTTCTTAATTGCTTTTTCCAGCTTCAGGCCTCCTCTGCTGACATAAGGAAGCGTGTGTCCTTTCACTTCAATCTGCACTTCTTCCGGAAACGTCGTTCCCGCCTTATCTTCTCTCTGTCCATCCACAAATACATTGCCGGACATAATGATCGCCTTGGCCTTTTCACGGGATGCGGCAAGATTTCTTTTTACCAGTAATACATCTAAACGTTCTTTCATATCTTCTCCTGCAATCTGTCATATAGTGTCCGGATTCTGGAAGTCATAGAATCCACATCAAGTCCAGTCTCTTTTCTGAGTACATCAATACTTCCATGCTCCACGTAATCATCCGGAAGAGCCAGTGTCAGTACCTGCATTCCCGGACATTTTCTGGAAACATATTCAACGACATGTTCCCCGTAACCTCCGGTCTGAACATTTTCTTCTATCGTTACAACAAGTCTGTGATGATTACGCAAATGTTCCAGCATCTCTGTATCAATCGGTTTTACAAACCTTGCATTTACAAGTGTACAGGAATATCCGTTTTCTTTGAGTTTTTCCCGCACCTTTACCGCTTCTTCAAACATATGTCCTACACTCAGAATTGCAATCTCACATTCTTCATAGAGCATCTCACTCTTTCCGTATATAATCGGCGCCCGGAATTCCTGAAATTCGTCATATGCACTTCCCCTCGGATATCTGAATGCGATCGGTCCATTGTAAGAAAGCGCATAACGTAGCATATCTGCAAGTTCCCATTTATGCTTTGGCGCCATCACAACCATATTCGGAATACTGCTCAGATAAGAAAGATCAAAGATTCCCTGGTGTGTCTCTCCGTCACTGCCTACCAGCCCTGCACGATCCACCGCAAATACAACCGGAAGATTCTGCAGTGCCACATCGTGAATCACCTGATCATATGCACGCTGGAGGAAGGATGAATATACTGCAAATACCGGTCTCATCCCGCCTGCGGCCAGACCTGCCGCAAACGTTGTTCCGTGTTCTTCTGCAATTCCGACATCAAAGAAACGATCCGGATATCTTTTCCGGAAACCTGCAAGTCCGGTTCCATCTGCCATAGCCGCTGTTATCGCAACAATATCAGGATTTCTTGCAGCCTCATCACAGATCACCTTCCCAAATACATCTGTATAGCTGTCCTTCTTCTTGGGAGACTCCGGCTCTCCTGTCTCCACCTGAAACGGTCCGATTCCATGAAATTTATCCGGATGCATTTCTGCCGGTTCATATCCTTTTCCCTTTTCTGTCAACACATGAAGAAGCACCGGTCCTTTGATTCTCTTCGCTTCCCGGAATGCACGACAGAGCATCGCAATATTGTGACCCGGAACCGGCCCAAGATAAGTGATCCCCATGTCTTCAAAAAACATTCCCGGAACGATCAGCTGCTTCAGACTACTCTTCGTACGGTGGATATGTTCAATGATAGAATCTCCAACCACCGGAACGTTATGAAGTGCGGTAGTAACCCCTTTTTTTAATCCGGTATAGAACTCTGCTGTCCGAAGTTCTGCCAGATAATGAGACATTCCTCCTACATTTTCTGAAATAGACATATGGTTATCATTCAACACGATGATAAAATTGGTACTCAGTTCTGAGGCATTGTTCAGTGCCTCGTATGCCATACCGCCCGTCAGAGAACCATCTCCGATCACGGATATCACATTATAATCTTCCCCCTTCAGATCTCTTGCACGCACATACCCCAGACCTGCCGAGATTGAAGTCGAACTGTGCCCGGTATCAAATGCATCACAGTCACTTTCTTTTCTTTTTGGGAAACCACTCATGCCGCCGTATTTACGCAGGCTTTCAAACCCTTCTTTTCTGCCGGTCAGAAGCTTGTGCGTATAGGACTGATGTCCGACATCCCAGATAATCTTATCCTGTGGAAGCTGAAACACAAGATGCATGGCCATCGTAAGTTCTACCACTCCAAGATTCGATGCAAGATGTCCGCCTGTTTTACTGATCTTTTCAATCAGAAACTGCCGGATCTCTTCTGCAAGCTGCAAAAGCTCCTGCGGTTCCAGTTCCTTTATATCATTCACCTTTTGTATTCGTTCTAACATAATCAGGTATCCTCTCTATCTGTCCCTGTGAATCAGCTCCAATAAAAGCTGTTCCAGATATTCATTTTTTCCTGATAATTGATGCAGCAGATCAATGGCAGAAGCGGAATATTCTTCTACAATCTTTTTTGCACCCTCAATCCCCATCATAGAAACATACGTCGTCTTCTCATTCTTTTCATCGCTGTGAATCGGCTTTCCCAATACCTCCTCGGTGCTTGTCACATCCAGGATATCGTCCTGAATCTGGAACGCAAGCCCGACATATCTTGCGATCTTCTCAACTTTTTTCACTTCTTCTTCCGAAGCGCCTCCAAAAATTGCACCGATCATCATGGATGCTTCGATCAATGCAGAGGTCTTAAGTACATAGATTGTATCAAGAACTTCTTTTGACACGACATGTCCGGTTTCCTTCACATCAATCACCTGACCGCCGATCATTCCATATATGCCGGCCTTTTTCCCAAGAACTCCAAGAGCTCTTCCAATCAGCAGGCTGTCCTGCGGATCGGTTACAAACGCCTGGAATGCCGTTTCAAATGCATAATTTAACAGGGCATCCCCTGCCAGGATTCCCATATCCTCTCCGTACACAATGTGTGTTGTCTTTCTTCCGCGCCGGTAATCATCATTGTCAAGTGCCGGAAGATCATCATGTACCAGGGAATATGTATGGATCATCTCAATTGCCGCCATAAATGGACGAATCGCTTTACATGATCCCTGAAACAGCCGGTATGTTTCCAGCATCAGCATCGGACGCAGTCTCTTTCCGCCTGCCATCAGACTATATCCCATGGCTTCCATGATCACGCTCTGATAACCTTTCTGCTTCGGCAGGTACTCCTGAAGCATTTTCTCAATGTCTTCCACTTTTTCTTTCATCTGTCTCTGAAAATCAGTTTTCGAACTCATGAACTTCACCTTCCTCGTCCAATACCAGCATTTTCTTTTCTACTTTATCGATCTTTTCACTGCATGCTTTCAAAAGATCCATTCCCCGGTGATAATATTGAAAGGAATCTTCCAGAGAGACGTCTTCTTTTTCCATTTCTGCAATCGTCGACTCTAATTGTACAAACAATTCCTCCAATGTATACTCCTGCGACTGATTTGCCTTCTTAGCCATGCTGCTCCTCCTTTATCTCCCGGACTTCCGCCCCTATAATTCCATTCTTCAGATATATGGACATTCGATCTCCGATCTTCACCTGAGAAATATCTTTGATAACATTTCCATCATACTTTTCTACATAGGAGTATCCCTGATTCAGCTTGCGAATCGGAGAAAGTCCGTTCATCTTCTCCATGTCGAGCGCCAGTCTGTGCCTTGCTTCCTTCAAACGCTGCTCCATCAGATTCCGAAGCCTGTCCTCTGCTTCTGCCAGTCTCTGCTGCTGTTCCTGAAGCTTATTCCTCGGATGAAGATAGGTAAGTCTGGTCTGATATTCTTTTAAATGCATACGACTGATCTGGATACTTCCGGACATCAGACGATTCAGTCGAAGGCTGCTTTCTTCGATATGAACTCTGACACGTGCGTAATCCCACACAGCCAGCTCCGCTGCCGCTGATGGTGTCGGTGCCCGAAGATCTGCCACATAATCTGCGATCGTCGTATCCGTCTCATGACCTACCGCAGAGATAACAGGAACAGAGCAGTCAAAAATGGCCCTGGCAACAATCTCTTCATTAAATGCCCAGAGATCTTCTATAGAGCCTCCTCCTCTTCCAACAATAATCACATCAACCTTCCTGTTTTCCAGCATTCGGATGCCTCTGACAATACTCCCGGCCGCACCCTCTCCCTGAACCTGTGCAGGATAAAGAATCAGCTGAACGTAAGGATTCCTTCTGGCAGAGATATTCATGATATCTCTTACTGCCGCCCCGGTCGGTGCCGTAACGACTCCGATCGTTTTCGCATATGCCGGAATTGGCTTTTTATATTCCGGTGCGAACATTCCCATCTCTTCCAGTTCCTGTTTCAACATCTGGAATCTCTCATAAAGTGCTCCTGCTCCGTCAAGACGGATCTCTCTTGCATAGAGCTGGTAGGATCCGCTTCTCTCATACACATTCACCGATCCGAAGACGATCACCTGCTGACCTTCTCTCATACGAAAAGAGAGCCCGCCTCGCTGCCCGGCAAACATGACACAGGCAATCGTTCCGGACTCATCCTTTAGTGAAAAATATATATGTCCCGATGTGTGATACTTACAGTTGGATACTTCTCCCTTTACATAGATCCGGGTCAGCATGTAATCCTGGGTAAACATATTTTTGATATATGCATTTACCTGTTTTACTGTGTAAACATTCTGAGTCATAACCTACCTCTGATCAGTCAGCAAATCTGGCCAGCACGCCATTTACAAATGCCGGTCCCTCATCACTGCTGTATGTCTTGGCAAGATTCACAGCCTCGTCAATCGCTACACCTGCAGGTACATCTTCATCCCATTTAATCTCATACACAGCCAGTCTCAGGATTGTCAGATCCACTTTATTCATACGGGTCGTCTTCCAGCCTTTCGTATGTGAATTAAGCAACTCATCGATCTCTTCAATCTTATCTGTAATCTTCTGCACTTTCGCTCTGATATATTCTATATCCTTCTCTTTTGCATCCTCAATCTGCTCAAGATAAAGTGTTGCCTGTTCTGACTGCTCACTGCCCTCATTAAAGTCAACGCTAAATAACATCTTAAAGATGTGTTCTCTCTGCTCTGTCCTCTTCACTTATGCTTCCTCCGGTATGTCTACTCCGGCAATGCGGATATTGACGTCTGCAACTTCCAGACCTGTCATATTCTCAATTGCTGTTTTTACTTTATCCTGTACCTTTGCAGTAATATCCATAATGTTATATCCATACTTCAGATTCAGTGCCAGAGATACCGTTACGATTCCTTCCAGCACATCCACTTTTACCCCTTTGGAAAGAGATTTCATTCCGAGCTTGCTGATGAGCTCTCTCGTTGCATTTCCGGCCATAGAGGATACTCCGTCCACTTCCATGGCAGCAAGACCTGCAATAATAGCCACTACTTCATCTGCAATCTTCACTTCTCCAAGGTTATCATCTGTCTTTATTGTATACGTATTCTTCTCTTCTTTGCTCATCTTATCAACGACCTCCTGTCTGATTATCACTTCTATCAATTATATCAAACTTCACACCATTTGAAAAGCCCCAGTCCTTATCTGCCGAACTCAGCCAGTTCCAGTCCCTCGTTCCGTTCCTGAGTCATGCGGATACTCCATTCATTTACAAATAAAAGAAGCGGACGACCTTTCAGATCTTTTACTTTCTTCATATCAGAAGTACCATGAAGCCTGTCCAGATCGATCTCTGTATTTTCAATCCAGCGAATATATTCATATGGAAGATTTTCCATACGGATCTCTACATTATATTCATTCTCCAGACGATACTTCAATACATCAAACTGAAGCACACCAACCACACCGACAATGATCTCTTCCATACCCGTATTGTATTCCTGGAAGATCTGAATCGCTCCTTCCTGTGCAATCTGGTTAATTCCTTTGATAAACTGTTTTCTTTTCATGGTATCGACCTGACGCACTCTTGCAAAGTGCTCCGGAGCAAATGTTGGAATTCCTTCGTACACAAACCGGTCGCCTGAAGTGGTCAGTGTATCACCAATCGAAAAAATACCCGGATCGAATACACCGATAATATCGCCGCCATATGCTTTTTCGATCATCTTTCGTTCACTTGCCATCATCTGCTGTGGCTGTGAAAGACGAACCTTCTTCTGTCCCTGCATATGATAGACATCCATACCTGCCTCAAACTCACCGGAGCAGATACGCATAAAAGCAATTCTGTCCCTGTGCGCCTTATTCATATTTGCCTGAATCTTGAATACAAATGCAGAAAAATCTCCTTCTTCCATCGGATCGATCGGCCCTTTGTCAGAGACTCTCGGAAGCGGAGAAGTCGTCATCTGAAGGAAATGCTGCAAAAATGTCTCCACACCAAAGTTTGTAAGTGCCGATCCGAAAAATACCGGAGACAATTCTCCTTTGCTCACCAGTTCCTGATCAAACTCTGCACCTGCACCGTCCTGAAGTTCAATCTCTTCTTCCAGCTGAAGCTTCTGAGAATCTGTGATCAGCCAGGATATCTCAGGATCATTGATATCTACTTTTTTTACTTCGCCCTGTGTAGTTCCTTTTTTTGTATCCGAGAAGATCTCTACCTTTCTGGTCGCTCTGTCATATACGCCGCGAAATTCCTTTCCCGAACCGATCGGCCAGTTGATCGGACAGGTTGCGATTCCCAGCTCATTCTCAATATCATCCAGAAGTTCAAATGTATCCATCGCTTCTCTGTCCATCTTATTAATAAATGTAAAGATCGGAATGTGACGCATGGTGCAGACCTTAAAAAGTTTCCTTGTCTGTGCTTCCACACCCTTGGATGCATCAATGACCATAACCGCAGAATCCGCAGCCATCAGTGTTCGATACGTGTCTTCAGAGAAATCCTGATGTCCGGGTGTATCCAGGATATTAATACAATAGCCATCATAATTGAACTGTAATACAGAGGAAGTGACAGAGATACCTCTTTCCTTTTCAATCTCCATCCAGTCAGAAACTGCATGTCTGGCAGTTGCCTTTCCCTTGACACTTCCTGCCTGATTGATTGCTCCTCCATAGAGCAGAAACTTCTCTGTCAATGTTGTCTTACCAGCATCCGGATGAGAGATGATGGCAAATGTTCTTCGCTTTTTGATCTGATTCTTTACTTCGTTGGTGATCTGTGACATATGAATAAACACTCCTAATTAATAGTATATCCGCTTATAGACGCTATTAATCAGTATATCATAAGAGTCACACACGGTCAAACAGGATTCATGACATAATTTAAGCCACATCACAGAATCTTTGCTTCCATGACGTGACTTTTTCTTATTTACCTTCTGAATATACCGGAGTAATCACTATGTTCTGTGCCGCCACTCCGGTCTTTCTGGTGATGATATCTTCTATCTGTGCCCGGTTGGCATCTGTAAGTTCTGCAGCATTCACCACCACATCCGCACTGTCATCCGTCAGGCTCACTACAGAATCGCTGAATCCCTTGGATGCCAGAAGCGTCTCGGCCGCTGCTTCTTTTTCTGCCAGTTCAGTCATATGTACCATCTGATCTACCGCACTCTGTTTCTGTTCATCACTCAGGTTTTCACTATTAATGATCTCCAGCAGAGATTCCTTGTTTTTTGATCTCACCTGCTCTCTGGTTACTTTCGCTTCTGCAACGACAGAACTTGCATCTGCGCTGGTAAGAACTGCTTCTCCGGGAGTTCCGTCAACTTCTCCGTCCTGCGCCTCATCTCCACCATCCTGACTTTCAATATCACCGGATACACTCTGATCCTCTTCTGAGATATCCAGCAGTTCCTGGTTTGCAAGTTCTGCGCTGGCCTGTTCTGTCTGATCTTCCTTCTGGAACAATTTCCCCGAATAATTCAGATATCCGGCGGCTGCTATCATAACGGCCAGTGCCGCTATGATCATCTGATTCTTCTTTACGATTCGTTTCAATGTCCTAATCCTCCTACCTGACCACATCATGATTCATTCTTTTTCATTATTCTAATCTTATGCGTGTCTACTCCAAATAATGCCTGTACCGCTTCTGTTATCTGCTCTTTCACAACTGCATTATCTCCTCCGGATGCCAGAACAACCACACCTTCGATGCTGGGCGTTATGATTTTAGAAATATACGGAATCTGATCATCTACTCCGTCATATACTGTCGTTTCTCTGAGACTGTCGTTCTGTGTGATCCGACTTCCTCCCTGACTGTCGTTTTCCGTGATCGATTCATTCTGGGTCTCCAGATCCTTTTCTACGATCTTCTCCGCAGAAGACCGGAGCGTAATCATTACGGTTACATCACCTGCTCCTTCCATCTGAGACAGCACTTCTTCCAGATGTCGTTCCAGATAATCCACATAACTGCTTTGATCATATGTAAATCCATCCTCTCCGTACGGATCCGCGGATTTCTCCGTTTCCTTCGAATCACCCTGTTTTTCTCCAGTTGGAAGCGTTATGACAAGAAGCAGGATTCCGGACAGGATCAGGATCAGAAGCTGATCCTTTTTCATGCTTTTCAGACGTTTTTTTGCAGATATAAGTATCTGCTTCCTATTATTCTTCAATCCGAATCTCCTCCACCTCTATATTCTGTTCTGATTCTTCGTCAGGAAGCAAAACCGACTCTTCCAGTTCCTGAAGCTTCTCCTGATATTCCGCCTGATCATAATACTTTTGAAATTTCGTATTCATGCCAAAGATTTTCAGCACCGGGATCAGAAACATGACTACCAGTACGAGTCCTGTAAAAAAGCGAATATATTTTTTATACTCAGATCCCGGCACGATCTGTACAAGCATCGTTACCATGACCAGGTAGTACGCAAGATTACGGATCCACATATCTATATGCTCAAACATAACTATACCTCAGATATTTCCTGTGACGGCAGTCACAATTGCAATTGTCAGAAGAAAAAGCATTCCGGTTGTAAATACTACCCGCATCAGCATTCTGCACCCTTCTCCTGCAGTTTCTACACATCCGACGATCCTTTTATCAGAAACCGGCTGAATGACCGCGGCCGCCAGATGATAGAGAAGCGTAATACAGCCAATCTGCACCAGCGGAACCACACACAGCGCAATGCATATGATTGCCCCGGTCATGCCAATTCCATTTTTTATCAGAACAGCCGTTCCCAGAACCACCTCCGTCATTCCGCCAATGGCATCTCCTACACCGGGAATGGCTTCTGCACCCCTGGTCAGGATACTTCTTTTTACGGTATCGATTGCAGGACTGATCATTCCCTGTATCACATTCAGCCCGATTACACATGCCAGCAGCGTTTTCAATCCCCAGTTTACAATCATCCCGATCAGTTCCGCCCCTTTACTCAGATAATCTTCTTCCGACAGATAGTTTAATATTTTCAACATCATATATATATGAATCACCGGAATCACAATCTTAAGAATCACATATTCCGCCAGAGAGATCAGCACCAGAACCAGATGGTAAAATGCAGCTGATGTTACACTTCCTTTTGCAATCGATACAGCAAGAAAATACAACGGACAGAAGACCGTCATAAATGCAGTAATATCTTCTACTCCTGTTTGAACCCACTCAGATACCGCTCTGAATGAATTCAGAAGGATCGCGATCAAAAGCATATATACCACATAAAAACTGATTCCGGCAATCTGGCGGTTCTGGAATATACCGGAGAAATTATGCAGCACTGCAGCGATCGCAGCAATTGCAAGAATATGAATCAGATTCTTTCTGCTGATACGGAACGCATAATCCAGCTGATCCAGAACTAACTGATTCAATAATTCTGCCGAAAATGTCAGATCCCCGGAAAGGACTCCCATCAGGGTATCTTTAAAGTCTACCCGTTCTTCCGGGAACAGCTCTTTCAGGGCTTCATCGACCTCGCCGAATTCAAACAGATCCAGAAGTTCTTCTTCTATGTCTGAGATTTCCTCCACTTCCTGTTCCGTTCTGTCTGTTTTTTCCGATGCAAGACATTCAGCTCCGGTGAGAAAACACGTCAGCATTACAGAGATACCCAGCAGACAGAGGATACACACATTTCGATGTCCTGTCGTTTTCCGTACCTTTCTCATACCATAAAGTCCCTGATCGTATCCAGCAGTGCAATAAGAACCGGCATGCTTAAGGCGAGGATCGTAAGTTTTCCAAATGTCTCAATCTGAGCTGCAACGGTCTGATATCCGGCATCTTTGCATATTCCGGAAGAAAATTCCGCCACATATGTAATTCCCAGCATTTTCATCAGTGTACCTATGTAATAATTGTCCATTTGAATAAAGCCTGCTATCGTTTTCACAGATGTGATCATCCCTTCCAGTTGATCCAGAATGCTGAAAAATATGATCATACTTAAAGTCACACTGATATAGATTCCATATTCCGCTTTTACATTTTTAAACTGAATCGCCAGAAGCGCTCCTGCCACTCCCAGGGTTCCGATCCGTAATATATCCATCACCTGCTTTTGTCCTCCCTTCTTTCGGTCTGCTGACACAGTCCGAATATTTACCCGGATATTTTATCAGGATATTTATAATGTAAATAATCTCTGGATCGATTCAAACAGATCATAGATATATGGAATGATCCAGAACAATACCAGAATCAGACCTGCAAGGCTGGTCAGAAATGCCTGTTCCTCTCTCCCACTGTGTTTCAGAACCTGGCACAATACCGACACCAGTATTCCGACAGCCGCTATCTTAAATATCAGATTTACACTCATGCAGGCCTCCCTCTCATATCAAAAGAATCGATATCAATAAACCGCTCATCACGCCCATGCAATGATACAGTTTAATTCTTGTCTTCTGTTCCCCACGCATATCCTCCATAATATGCTCCATTTCCCCCAGATACAGATCAAGAATCCGAACCTGCATATCTATATCCGCACTGCCCAGCTGTTCTCCCAGATGAAGCAGTTTTTCTCTCACAATCTCAGGAAGCCCGACATCCCAAAGATGCTTCTGTGTCTGCATTTTCCAGATTGCGGACAGCCTGATTCCCTGTCTTTGCTCTAATTGACATGACATATCAAGAAGCCATCCGGAGTAAGGTTCCTCCTGATATGCGGCAATATTGCGAAATGCTTCTGATAAAAAGGCCCTTGAGTAAAGGATCTCGCTCCGCAGCCGATAGAGAAGCCTCTGCAGATATTGCAGCTGGAGATACTGATTGCGATACTGCTCCGCAGCAAGCATTCCCCATGCAGAAGTGGATGATATAATCAGACAAATCCCCAGAAATCTTATCATATCCCTTACTCCACAGAAGCTCTGTGCATCTCCCTTAGTCCTCCCTGATACAGCATACTGCCCCGTTCATCAAAGATTCCTTCAATGTGTCCTGCATGTTCCCGACTTCCAAGCAGTATGTATCGTTCAAATCTTCCCTCCGCGATCATCTGATCGAAAAGCGGTTTTTTTCGCAGTTCTTCCATGGAAGACGCATGCACGGTGGCTATCATTTTGCATCCACAGTGCATGGCATACTCAATAGCATGTACATCCTGCACCGTTCCGATCTCATCCACTGCAATCACTTCCGGGCTCATCGTACGAATCAACATGATCATGCCCTCCGCCTTCGGACATCCGTCCAGTACATCGGTACGTATCCCCAGCTGATTCTGTGCAACTCCCATATAACATCCGCCTATCTCGGAACGTTCGTCCACAACTCCCACCGACATCCCCGGGATCCAGCTGTTTCCGTTCGATATCTGGCGGATCAGATCGCGGAGCAGCGTTGTCTTTCCGCATCCCGGCGGTGAAACAATTAACGTATGACATAATTTTCGATTACAGATAATATAAGGAAATACGGCATCCGCACACCCCAGTATCTCATGTGACATTCGTATATTGATCGATGAAATGTATTTCAGATTCTTCACTTGTCCGTTCTCTATCATTGCCTGTCCCGTCATGCCCACTCTGTGTCCTCCTTCAATGGTAATAAATCCTTGTTTCATTTCCTGTTCGTATGCATATAACGAATAATTACTGATGTATTCCAGTGCCTCCTTCAGATCCTCCTTTGTAACCAGATATGGCCTGCCGCTCTTTACCAGAGGCATCCGCTCTTCACCACGGTAGATCAGCAATAACGGCTTTTCCATACGAAGCCTGATTTCCTGAAGAAACATATATTGCAGATGTTCTGCGCTGATTGTTTCACGAATCCTGTGCGGCAGAATTCTCAGAATTTGATTTTCCAGCATATTTGTCCACCTCTTTACACCAATGTATATGTAAAATTTTCTAAATTATTCCAAAATTGTAGACGGGGACGGGGGATTTTTAAAAATCCCCCGTCCCCGTCTACAATTCGTCTACAATTTCATACAAAAAGGAAGCCAGCATCTCTGCTGACCCCCTTTTTGTATTGATAAACAGAAGTTTATTTTCCTGTTTTCGTCTTTTCTTTTTTAAACACTTTTACCATAAAGTAACTAAATCCGCCAATATACCCAACGAGTGTAATTACCATCATTATAATTGCATCTATCGTCATAACACATTACCTTCTTTCTAAATATTATTTACAGTCTTTTGTCAGAGGTCCTTTTACTGTCTTCTTATTAAAGAACTTGGAAAGTATGATACCAACAATTATTACAACACTAAACTGTAACAGAACTGTTCCTGTGTTATCCTGAATCACAAATGGATTCATCCATGTATCCGGGAACCATTCTTTTGTCTGCAGGAGCCAGTATCCAACCATGATCGCTACAATAATCGGCATAATATACATACATGTATTGAAGTATGCTTTCGGGAAATGAACTTCTGCACCTTTTGCATTGACCTCTTCTGTACGTAATTTTTCAACACCGTATTTCCATGCAAGGATTGCAATTAATGCACCACTTACTAACAATCCAAGACCCCATACCCAGTCCTGATTGTCAATGTTGTTCAATGACCAGCAAGAGAAGCATCCTACCAGGAAGCCTGCTCCGCAGACTCCAACAACGGCTTTTTTACGAGATACACCAAGGTCAACTACACATTTCACTCCAACTTCAATCATGGAGAACAGTGATGTAATCGCTGCTACTGCAAGTACTCCAAAGAAAATGAATGAGATAAATCTTCCACCCGGAATCGTTGTAAACAACTGATAAATGTAAATAAATGTAAGTCCAAAGTTTCCCTGAGAGAGTGCTTCATTCGCAGCCTCCGGTGTGGCTGAAAGTGCACAGATTGCAGGAATTACCACAAGTGCTGACAGGATTGCACCAAGGTTATCACCAAGTCCCATGATCAGGCAGCTTGTAGGAACATCTTCATCTTCTCCTACATAGTTCGCATATGTAATAATGAATCCCCAGCCTGCTCCTGTACTCCATGCAGCCTGAATAAATGCCTGAATCCATGTGTTTGGACTGAAAATATACTCTTTCTTAATTGTAAAGAGGTACTGAAGCCCCTGGCTTGATCCGTTTAATGTCATTGCATAAATTGCCAGACCTACGAGAATTAAAAACAATGCCGGAATAGCAACTTTACAGAATCTTTCAATACCACCTGAAATACCCTGATATACTACAAAACATGCCACCGCAAATCCTATTGCATGGAATATAATAACCTGCAAAGGCGAATCTGTAAATGCTGTCCACAATGCCGTTGTCGTTTCCGTTGTCAGATTCGGTTTAAATGATGTAACAGAATTCACTGCATATTTTAAACAGTAACCCTGAAGCACACAATAGTAACTCATCAGGAAGAAACAAACTGCAGCTACAAAGAAGCCCATCCATGTGTATTTCTTACCACCACAATCACGGAAAGAACCGATACATCCAAGTCTGGCTTTTTTACCAATCGCCATCTCTGTTGAAAGAAGCGGTACTGCAAAAATCAACATTGCAATTGTCCATGCTAAAATAAATGCTCCGCCGCCATTTGCCGCACATACACGTGGGAAACGCCACACGTTACCTGTTCCGATACACATACCAAGCGCAGCTGCTATATAGCCTATGGTACTAAATTTTTCTTGTTTCTGTTCCATAAAATCAACCTCCATTCAACACAACACTCTTTTTTGAAGTCTCAAATTCACTGTTAATATTGTCTGTTGTAATTACTCTTGAAACTTCTAAGAGTATTCGAATTTCTTTGTAGTTTACAAAGAAATTACCAGATACTTCTGTTTATCCTTTCCTCATGTCTGTTATTTTAGTTGTGATTATTTTAACACCCTCCCATTATAAAGTCAATAAAAACATTACATTTTCTTATGCTTCCATTACTTTTTCTTATGTTTTTAATATATTTTCTCAAATCTGCATACTTATACAAAAGAAAAAGCACGTGACATCTGATGTTTTCATCATCAAATGCCACGTGCTGATTTTACACTTTTATTCAGCTACATCTTTCATACTGAAGGACATTCTTCCCATCTTGTCTTTTCCAAGGCAAACCACTTTTACTACATCTCCGAGTGTCAGCACATCCTCTACCCGATTGATTCTTTCTTTTGAAATCTTGGAAATGTGTACCATTCCTTCTTTTCCTGGTGCAAATTCTACGAATGCACCAAATTCTTTGATGCTGACTACTTTTCCTTCCAGAACCTGTCCGGCTTCAAAGTCTGTAACGATGATATAGATCAGCTTGCGTGCTTTGTCCATGCTCTCTGCATCTGTTCCGCAGATGGATACAGAACCGTCATCTGTGATATCGATCTTAACGCCTGTCTGGTCGATGATTGCATTGATCGTCTTTCCACGCTGTCCGACTACATCACCAATCTTCTGTGGATCAATCTGCATCTGGATGATCTTCGGTGCATACGGTCCTACTTCCGGTCTTGGCTCTGCAATTGCTTTGGACATTACTTCATCAATAATGTAAAGTCTTGCTTTTCTTGTCTTTGCAATTGCTTCTTCAATGATCGGTCTTGTCAGTCCGTGAATCTTGATATCCATCTGGATTGCAGTGATACCCTTATGCGTTCCTGCAA
The DNA here is from genome assembly GCF_039832105.1 of Dorea sp. YH-dor226. NCBI lineage: Bacteria > Bacillati > Bacillota > Clostridia > Lachnospirales > Lachnospiraceae > Dorea > Dorea sp. YH-dor226. The sequence continues at coordinate 33,151 of NZ_JBDOHS010000008.1, forward strand.
CCTTGAAGTCCATATCTCCGAAGAAGTCTTCCAGTCCCTGAATATCTGTCAGTACCAGATAATCCTCATCTGTATCTCCTGTTACCAGACCACAGGAAATACCCGCAACTGCGGATTTGATCGGAACACCTGCAGCCATCAGTGACATAGAAGATGCACATACACTTGCCTGTGAAGTGGATCCATTGGATTCAAATGTCTCAGATACGGTACGGATCGCATATGGGAATTCCGTCTCATCCGGCAGTACCGGAATCAGTGCACGCTCAGCAAGCGCTCCATGTCCGATCTCACGACGTCCCGGTCCTCTGGAAGGTCTTGTCTCACCTACAGAGTAAGACGGGAAATTGTAATGATGCATATATCTCTTAGTGGTCTCAGATTCATCCAGACCATCGAGTCTCTGTGCCTCAGCAAGAGGAGCAAGTGTCGTAATGTTACAGATCTGTGTCTGTCCACGTGTAAACATTGCAGAACCATGCACTCTCGGAATCAGGTCAATCTCTGCAGCCAGTGGTCTGATCTGATCGATCTCTCTGCCATCCGGACGCTTGTGATCCTTTAAGATCATCTTGCGAACCGTCTTTTTCTGATACTGATAGATGGCATCCGGAAGAACTGCAAGCCATTCTTCATTTTCAGCAAATGCCTCTTCCAGTTTTGCAGTGATCACACGGATATTCTCTTCTCTTGTCTGTTTATCATCTGTGAAAACAGCTTCTTCCATCTCAGCCGGTGTTACAATCTCTCTGATCGCAGCAAATAATTCTTCCGGAACTGCACAGCTCTCATATGCATGCTTCGGTTTTCCACATTCCGCAACGATCGTATCGATAAATGCAATTACCTGCTGGTTTACTTCATGTGCTGCAAAGATTGCATCTATCATTGTCTGTTCCGGAACCTCATTAGCTCCTGCTTCAATCATGATTACTTTTTCTTTTGTTGATGCAACCGTCAGAGCAAGATCAGATACTTCCTTCTGTGCTGCAGTAGGGTTGAATACAAACTCTCCGTCAACCAGTCCTACCTGAGTTGTAGAGATCGGTCCGTCAAACGGAATATCAGATATTGTTGTAGCAATTGCTGCTCCAAGCATCGCCGTAAGTTCCGGTGAGCAGTCCTGATCTACAGACAGAACCAGATTCTCCAGTGTTACATCGTTACGATAATCCTTTGGGAACAGAGGTCTCATCGGGCGGTCAATCACACGACAGGTAAGGATTGCATTCTCCGTTGCTTTTCCTTCTCTCTTATTAAATCCTCCCGGAATCTTTCCAACAGCATATAATCTTTCATTATACTCAACACTAAGCGGGAAGAAATCAACACCTTCTCTTGGCTTCTCTGATGCAGTTGCCGTACAAAGGACTGTAGTATCGCCATAGTGCATCAGAACTGCACCATTCGCCTGCTTCGCAACTCTGTCAACATCAACTCTCAGAGTTCTTCCGGCTAATTCCATTTCAAACTTCTTATACATATTATTCTCCTTTTATGAAATCTTCTGTGAACCGAAATTTTCCCGAAACTACTGAAAAATATACTTTTCTGCAAATATACTTTTCAGTGGTCTCGGATAAACTATATCAATTCACAATCTTAATTATTATACCATAGTTCTCCGAAATATGCCACCATATTTTAGAGTATCTGATTTTAGTCCGAAAAATGGGACGTCCTTTCGAACGTCCCAGAATGGCTGATATTATTTTCTCAATCCAAGTTTTTCGATCAGTGTACGATATCTTTCAATATCTGTCTTCTTAAGATATGCAAGAAGCCCTCTTCTCTGACCAACCATCTTCAGAAGTCCTCTTCTTGAATGATGATCCTTCGGATTGTTCTTGAAGTGCTCTGTCAGGTCATTGATTCTTGCTGTCAGAATTGCAATCTGTACTTCCGGTGAACCTGTGTCTCCGGCTGTTCTTCCATACTGAGCTACAATCTGTTCTTTCTGTTCTTTTGAAATCATTGTTACATCCTCCTAAAAATCTAATCTTTAACGCCTGATATTAAGTAACGGTTGGAGTATCCGGTTACCGAACACCGGCTTTTACCACTTGCCAAGTATATCATACAGAAGACATAAAGTAAAGCAAAAATTTACAATTATTCTTCTTCCTCTTCTTCCGGATCATTTCCGTCCGGTTCCAGAATTGCAAATGCGATATTTGTTGCATGATCGGCAACACGTTCCAGTCCGGATACTGTATCTGAGAATATCATTCCCGCTTCCGGTGTACATTTATTCTTGGTCAGACGCTTCACATGCGCTTTCTGAAGTCTCTTTTCCTCTGCATCGATTTCATCTTCCAGATTTAAGATCTCGCGCATATGCTCATGGTTATCATTGGTAAACATATCCAGTGAATACTCCAGGATTGTCACAACCTTATCCATCATATCCTGAAGCTGTTTCTTGGCTTTGTCACTGAGTTCAACATCCTCTTCCACTCTCATTTTCGCAGAATCCGCAAAGTTCTCTGCATGATCACCGATACGTTCGATATCATTTACCACATGGAAAAGAGCTCCGATCAGTCCTGCATCTGCAATCGGCAGATCCATCTCATTAACCCGGACCAGATAATCGGTAATCTTCCGGTTCAGGAAATCCACATATTTCTCCTTCTGGTATACTTCCTGCATCTTTTCTTCATCCAGCATACAAAGCGCTTCCATACCCGTTTTCAGATTCTGAATCGCTACCTTACCCATGTGCTCAATCTCCCGGATAACGTCACGAACAGCCGTTGTAGAAGACATCATAGAACCGTCACCAATATAGAGAAGCTCATACTCATCATCTGGCGTAGCATCTTTTCCCGGCACGATCTTATAGGTTGCCTTCACGATCCATCCCATGAACGGGAACATCATCGCCACCTCAAGTACCTTCATGAGCGTATGAACATTAGCAACCGAACGCGCCAGACTGCCTCCGGATATGTACAGGATCATATTTGTAAATGGTTTGATAGCAACAAGCAGGATACAGAAAAAGATTGCAGATCCGATCAGGTTAAACAGGAAATGAATCAATGCCGCACGCTTTGCGTCCTTCTTTCCGCTGAGACTCGCTACCAGAGCTGACACACAGGAACCGATATTACAGCCCAGAATCATAAACGGACATATCGTAAACTCCAAAAGTCCCTGAGACACCATCAGCAGGATAATACCTACCGTTGCAGAAGAACTCTGCAGCACTGCCGTAATCAGAAAGCCTACCAGTATCGCTGCAAACGGATTCGTCAGGGATGCAAGAAAATTCAGGATCTCCGGCGAATTTTTTACAGCCGTCATGCTGTCCGACATAATACTGAGTCCCATGAACAGAATACCAAATCCCAGAATAACTTCTCCGATTTTTTTGATACTCTGCTTTTTACAGAACATTACCATAATGACACCGATGATCACGATCAATGGTGCAATGTCTGACAGATTGAAAGCAATCAGCTGCCCGGTTATCGTCGTACCGATATTGGCACCCAGAATAACGCCTGACGCCTGCATCAGATTCATGAGTCCTGAGTTAACAAAACTGACCACCATTACCGTAGTCGCATTCGATGACTGAATAATCGCAGTAAAAACGATTCCTACTACCATTCCTATAAATCTGTTCTTTGTAAAAAATTCCAGGATACTCCTCATCTTGGCGCCGGCTGCTTTTTCCAGACCTTCGCTCATCATTTTCATTCCATAGAGGAAGAAACCCAGTCCTCCAAACAACAGAAAAATTGTTGTGATCCCCATTCGTATTCTCCTTTATTTCTCAAATGTGAAAAAATGTTTCCCAGATTCTATATCCCTGTCAATACAGCTTTTCAGCTCGTCCACAGTGTCAAACTTACATTCCGGCCTGCAGAACTTCAATAATTCAACAGTGACTTCTTTTCCATAAGCATCTCCATGATAATCAAACAGAAAACTTTCTGTCAGCACTCTGTTCTGATCACTCACGGTCGGTTTCACACCTACGTTTGATATTCCCTGATATCTCCGACCGTCAAGCCATACATAACACAGATACACTCCATACGGCGGAACAATCTTATCTGACGGCCATGCCACATTCAGTGTCGGAAACCCAAGCGTTCTTCCAAGCTTCCTTCCATGCTCCACTCTTCCGCTTACACTATAATAATATCCCAGAAGTTTCCGGACAAGTTCCATGTCTCCCTGCTTCAGAACCTCCTTGATATAAGTACTGCTGATGATCCTGTCATGATATCGTTCTTTTTCCATCACAAACAGTTCATAGCCGAAGATCTTCGCATACTCTGACAGCATCTGCACATCTCCGTGCTTTTCATATCCAAATCGAAAATCCGTTCCTACCACAACATATTTTGCATGAAAAAGCTGTTTTACAATGTTCTGAATAAAATCCTCTGCTTGTATCTGCCGGAAATTTTGTGTAAAGGGACACTCTACCAGATAATCCACTCTTCCGTCCAGATGTGCTTTACGCTCCTCCCCCGTCATAAGAACCTGTGGGAGAATCCCTTTTTCCTCCCACAGTGGATGCATATCGAAGGAGCATACTACACTGCAGATCTCTTCTTTTTCACTTAATTTGCGTACCTTATCTACCAGAATCTGATGGCCCCTGTGCAGTCCATCAAATTTCCCGAAGGTAACCGCCGTTTTTCTGTCATCATGATAATGTGACAGCCAACTGATATATTGCATGTTTGTCCCTCTAATCGTAATTATTCCTCACAAAAGAACATCTTTACAATCCGATATTCTTTCTTTTCCTCCTGCCAGTTATAAAGCCCTATAAAATGTCCCTGTTCATCATATACTCTGATACATTCGCCGTCACATTCCGGCTGAGGAGCCTTCCCATTCTCCTCATATACTGCATTGCATGTCAGGGAATTTCCATTCTTTGCCAGAAAATCCCAGGATTTTCTGACGGTAAGCTTACGATATTGCAGAAACATACTGTCAATCGGAGTAACTATGTCCATTAATCGGCCTTCCTGCTTCTTCCCGGCGATCTCATCCAGGGTCAGACTTTCTCCGATCTCAAAGCGGCTTACCCGTGTACGTGTCAGTTCTTCCATGCAGCCGCCACATCCCAGTTTTTCTCCTATATCATGGCACAGAGTACGGATATACGTTCCTTTCGAACAGGACACCCGCATTTTCACCCTCGGAATCTGTATCTCGAGTATCTCTATCTCATGAATTTTCACTTTTCGGGATTTACGCTCTACCACTTTCCCTTCGCGGGCAAGTTCGTACAGTTTTTTTCCTCCAACCTTCAAAGCGGAATACATGGGCGGAATCTGTTCATATTCTCCGACAAAACTTCTTATAGCCGCGGATACCATCTCTTCATTCAGTTCTTTCGTTTCATTCGTCTCAAGAATCTGTCCGCTGATATCCTGTGTATCTGTAGACTGACCCAAAAGCAAAACCGTCTCATAGGTCTTGTCTTTATCTGTCAAAAGATCACACAGCCTGGTAGCTTTCCCGAGGCAGACCGGAAGTACTCCCACAGCATCTGGATCCAGTGTACCCGTATGTCCGATCTTCTTCTGACCTGTGATTCCCCGAAGCTTTGCTACCACATCGTGAGATGTATATCCTTTTTCCTTGTACACATTTAATATCCCGTGTATCATATAACACTCCTGTTACTCTTCTGTCTTCCTCATCTGCAGTTCAATCTGCTCAGACAGATTATTCAGTACGTCATGAGGTGATCCGTGCATGGTAAAGCCTGCGGCTTTCCTGTGACCTCCTCCGCCAAAATATTGTGCAATACGACTTACATCTATCTTATCTTTTGACCGGAGACTCACTTTATAAATATTCGTTTTCTGCTCATACATGAAAATGGCCACTTCAACGCCCTTCGTCACCCGAAGCTGACTTACAATCCCTTCCAGATCCTTGGGCGTCACCCCATAGAATTCCATAACATTCTTTTTTACATAAGAGGCGATACATGCCCCGTCCATAAACACAATACTTTCCAGAAGTGCTCTTCCCAGAATCTGGTTTTGTGCATACGTCTTCTCATAAAATGTATCCTGTATGATTTTCGGACCATCCACCCCTTTTTCCAGAAGCCCTGCAGCTATCCGCATCGTCTCCGGACTCGTACAGGAATACTGAAATACGCCTGTATCATGTACAATTCCCAGATACAGAGAAGAAGCGGTCTCAAGAGAGATCTTATCCTCTTCCAGCAGTCTGCAGATAAGTTCAGAGGTGGAGCTTGCATCCGGAACCACATAATTCTCCTCCGCAAATCCCCTGTTACTGATATGATGATCCACACAGAGTGTATGTTTTGCAGCGTCAAACAATGGTACAGAAAATTCCAGTCTGTCTTTGTCACCGCAATCCAGACAGATAAACAGATCATAAACAGTCTGCTCTTCTGGTATCTCATGCCGGATCTCTTTTGCAGCTTCTATAAACTGAAAGGATTCCGGAATCTCTTCCAGATAAACATCTACTCTTTTGTCTTTACAGTTCTCGCGGATATACTGATAGAGCCCAAGACACGAGCCCACACAGTCACCATCCGGACGAGCATGGCCGCCGATCGCAACAGAACCGGCACCCATTAACATCTTATTCAGAATATTCATCGGTATCATCACCTTCCGTTTTCAAGCCTCTGGTTACTTCTTCGATCTTTTTCGACATATGAACGCCGTATTCAATCGACTGATCCAGCACGAACCGGATCTCCGGTGTATTCCGGAGATTCAGTGTTCTTGCCAGTTCCCGGCGGATATACCCTTCCGCACTCTGCAGGCCCAGGATTGTCTGTTCCTGCTCATGTTCATCTCCCAGCACACTGATGTATGCCTTACATGTTTTCAGATCCGGGGCAACCTCAGCGGCTACCACAGAAGTCCACGGTGCAACACGCGGGTCTTTGATCCCGCCACGGATAATGTTGCTGAGTTCTCTCTGAACTTCTGTGTTTACCCGGGTATTCTTTATACTTCTTTTTCTCATATATTACTCCCTGAATTATCTTGGAATCTCGACCATCTTGAATGCTTCTACAAGGTCTCCTTCCTTCACATCATTAAAGTTTGCAAATACGAATCCACACTCGTATCCGGCTCTTACTTCTTTTACATCATCTTTAAAACGTCTCAGAGATGCCAGCGGTCCTTCAAAGATTACGATTCCGTCACGAGTGAGACGTACAGAGCAATCTCTTTCAAATGTACCGTCAAGCACATAAGAACCGGCAATCGTTCCTACACCGGAAGCCTTGAATGTCTGACGCACTTCCGCATGCCCCAGTACTTTCTCTTCAAATACAGGATCCAGCATACCCTTCATAGCAGCCTCCACATCCTCAATCGCATTATAAATGACGCGATACAGACGGATATCTACACCTTCTCTGTCTGCTGTCTCCTTTGCAGTTACATCCGGACGGACATTAAATCCAATGATGATTGCATTTGACGCAGATGCCAGGCTGACATCTGATTCATTGATCGCACCTACACCGCCATGAATGATCTTCACTACGACTTCATCATTGGAAAGCTTCAGAAGACTCTGTTTAATCGCTTCCACAGATCCCTGAACATCCGCTTTGACTACAATGCCAAGTTCTTTCAGATTACCTTCCTGAATCTGTGTAAACAGATCATCCAGAGACAACTTGGACTTCGTATCTTCCAGAAGTTTCACCTTACTCTGAGAGATAAATGTATCTGCAAAGCTTCTTGCTTCTTTATCGTTCGCACATCCGACAAATACTTCTCCTGCATTTGGAACATCATTGAGCCCCAGAATCTCTACCGGAGTGGAAGGACCAGCCTCTTTTACACGCTTACCCTTATCATCCATCATGGCTCTTACTTTACCATGTGCAGAACCGGCAGCAATGGAATCACCAACTCTCAAAGTTCCCTTCTGCACCAGAATATTTGCTACGGAACCTCTTCCCTTATCCAGTTTTGCTTCCAGAACCAGACCTCTTGCACGACGATTCGGATTGGCCTTAAGTTCCATCACTTCAGCTGTCAGAACGATCATCTCCATCAGATCTTCCAGACCTTCTCCAGTCTTGGCAGATACCGGTACAAAGATGGTGCTTCCACCCCAGTCTTCCGGGATCAGTTCATATTCTGTCAGCTCCTGCTTCACACGTTCGATATTCGCACTTGGCTTATCAATCTTATTTACCGCAACAATAATCTCAACACCTGCGGCTTTTGCATGGTTGATTGCTTCTACGGTCTGCGGCATCACACCATCGTCTGCAGCAACGACCAGGATCGCAATGTCCGTAGAACTTGCTCCACGCATACGCATTGCCGTAAATGCCTCATGTCCCGGTGTGTCGAGGAATGTGATCTTCTCACCGTTGATCTCTACAACATATGCACCGATGTGCTGGGTGATTCCTCCCGCTTCTTTGTCAATCACATTGGTATGGCGGATTGCATCCAGAAGAGAAGTTTTTCCATGGTCGACGTGTCCCATAACGCACACAACCGGCGGACGTTTTTTCATTTTCTTTTCGTCTTCTTCATCTTCCTTGAGCAGTTCTTCGATTACATCTACGACCTCTTCCTTCTCACAGAGAACATCAAACTCCAGTGCGATCTCTTCTGCAGTTTCGTAATCAATTTCCTGGTTAACGGTTACAATCTTACCCTGCATAAACAGTTTCTTTACAATGACAGAAGGAACGATCTTCATCTTATCAGCCAGATCCTTAATTGTAAGGACTTCCGGAATTACGATGGATTTTACTTCTTCTTCCACCTTCTGAGCTTTCTGCTGCGGCTTCTGAAGCTGCTGTTTCGGCTCATTTTTCTTTTTGCCCTTCAGCATGCCGTCCTCGTCATCTCCATGACGATAGTCTTTTTTCTTATATTCGTCCTTCCCTTTACCCTTGCTTCTCTGTGGCTTCTGACCTTCGATCGCAGGTGCCGGAATGCTGGAATTATTTCTTCTGTCGCTGCCGCGTCTGTCTGATCTTTCTCCCTGCTTACGTCCCTGATTTCTGTCTCTTCCGTCACGTCCGTCTCTTCCGTCACGTCCGTCTCTTCCGTCGCGGCTGTCACGTCCGTCTCTTCCGTCACGATCTGCGCCAAATCGCTCCTGACGTCCGTTCTGTGGACGATCTCCACGCTGAAATCTCTGTCCGCCTCTGTTATCACGGCCTTCTCTATTATCACGATTTTCTCTGTTTTCACGATTTTCTCTGTTTTCACGTCCGTCTCTTCCGTCACGTGCCGGCCTTGTATCACGGCTGTCTGATCGTCTGTCAAAAGTTCTTTCACTTCTTTCCTGACGTCTCGGAGCCTGATTTTTTTCATTGGAAACCGTCTGCTTTTCCTGCACTTTTTCTACCGGTTTTTCCGGACGCTTTTCTGTCTCCGGCTTCTCCTGTGGCTGTGCCACCGGACGTTTTACCTGCTCCTGTGGCTTTTCAGCAGGCTTCTGCTGTGACTTTTCCGGACGCTTCTCTGTCTGAGGCTTCTCTGCAGTTACCGCAGCCGCCGGTTTCTTTGCAGGACGTCCGTTATTCACCTGCATTGGTCTTCCCTGGGAAGGATTCTGTCTGTTTCCACCAGGTCTTCTTCCCTGCTTACTGCCATTTTGTGTATTCTGTGGACGGAACACATGTACAATATTCTTCTTCTTCGGAGCTTCCGCCTCTGTCTTCTCTACACTCTTTTCCCCCTTCGGAAAAGCCTTTCTGACTGCTTCTGCATCTGCTTCCTCTACTGCACTCATATGTGTTCGTACTTCTATGTTTTTACTTTTCAGGAAATCAACGATTTCCTTATTGGAAACCCCCAATTCCTTCGCTAATTCATATACTTTGATTTTTGACATATTGTCTGCCTCCTCTATGCAATTGTATTATCTTCTGTGTCCATATACTTCCTGATCCCTTTTGCAAATCCCTCATCCAGAATGGCGAGAGAAGCACGAAATTCTTTTCCCATTGCATGCCCCAGGGTATCTTTATCTTTATAAAAATAAATCGGCACCTGGTAAAAGTCACACATATTTTTAAATTTTTTCTTTGTATTATCAGAAGCATCATCTGCAACAATCACAAGTACTGCTCTTCCGGTCTTAACTTCTTTTTCCGTACAGAACTCGCCGCTCACAGTTTTTCCCGCTTTCGTTGCCAGACTGATAAGTGACAAAACCCTATTCTGACTCAAGTGACTCCAACTCCTTTTCCAGTGCTTCATACACTTCTTTCGGAATTGCCTGCTTAAAAGAACGCTCCAGGCCTTTGTTTTTCACTGCTTTTTCCAGGCATTCTTTTGACGGGCAGAGGTAAGCTCCTCTTCCATTCTTTCTTCCGGTTGCATCCAGAAGGAATTCTCCCTGTGAAGTATGAATGACACGAATCATCTCTTTTTTACTCTTCATTTCCTGGCAGCCTACACATTTACGCATAGGCAGTTTCTTATTTGCACCCACGCACTTCACCTATTCCTCTGTATCATCTACTTCTTCAAATTCGATCTCCGGATCTTCTTCTGTATATTCTTCCTCGTAAGGCTCTTCATATTCCTCTTCATAGACACCTTCACTCAGTTCCATATAGTTTTCCGGAAGTTCGCCGGACTCAATCGCCTGTGTCTCACTCTTAATATCGATCTTATATCCGGTAAGTCTTGCTGCCAGTCTTGCATTCTGTCCCTCTTTACCAATTGCCAGAGACAGCTGATAATCCGGAACGATTACACTTGCAGTCTTTTCATCCGGATCTGCCATTACAGAGATGACTTTTGCCGGACTCAGAGCATTTTCAATAAAGATTGCCGGATTATCACTCCAGTTAATGATATCGATCTTCTCTTCATGAAGTTCGTTGACGATAGCATTTACCCGGGCTCCGTTCATACCTACACATGCACCTACCGGGTCGACATCCGGATCGTTGGACCATACTGCAATCTTGGTTCTGCTTCCTGCTTCTCTGGCGATACTCTTGATCTCTACGATACCGTCTTTCACTTCCGTTACCTCTGATTCAAACAGACGTTTTACCAATTCCGGATGCGTACGTGATACCAGAATCTTCGGTCCTTTCGTTGTATTCTTTACTTCTACAATATACAGTTTGATACGGTCTGTCGGTTTGAATACCTCGCCTTTCACCTGCTCATTCTCTGTCAGCATTGCATCTGCCTTGCCAAGGTTAACGCTGATATTTTTTCCGACATAACGCTGTACAACACCTGTAACGATATCTTTCTCTTTTTCAAAATACTGATCATATACGACTTTCCGTTCTTCTTCACGGATTTTCTGAAGAATCAGGTTTTTCGCATTCTGTGTTGCGATACGCCCGAATGCTTTGGATTCGATCGGAACATGAACCACATCACCAACCTCATATTTACTGTCAATCTGCTTTGCGGCTTCCAGACTGATCTGCTCAAGCTTATCTTCCACCTCTTCTACAACCGTCTTTTCTGCATACAGCTGATAATCACAGGTTTCTCTGTCCATGATCAGTTTGATATTGTCCGTCTTTCCAAAATGATTCTTACATGCATTCATAAGAGAATTTTCAATTGCATCCAGCAGCGTCTCTTTGCTGATGTCTTTCTCTCTCTCCAGGATATTCAATGCTTCTAATAATTCTGTATTCATGATATTTCCTCCTTTTACTGATCCTTAAAAATCAAAAGCCAGTCGAATCAAAGCAATATTGCTTTTTTCAAATGTCTTTTCTGTTCCGTTTTCCATCTCTATCGTTACTGTCGTTTCATCATAAGCTCTGAGAATACCGGTAAATTCTTTCTGTTTTTCAATCATGCGATAAGTGCGGATCTCAACCTCTTCGCCAAGACTCCGCTTAAAGTCTTTCTCCTTTTTCAGTGGTCTTCCAAGTCCCGGGGAACTGACTTCCAGAATATATGCATCATCAATATAATCCTTTTCATCCAGAATATCTGAAAGTTTTCTGCTCACCGTCTCACAGTCATTTACCGTAATTCCGCCCGGCTTATCGATATATGCACGCAGATACCAGTTGCTTCCTTCTTTTACATATTCCACATCCACCAGTTCAAATCCATGTTCTTCCACGATCGGCTGCAAAATCTCTTCTGTTTTCTGTTCGTAAACTTCTCTTTTTGACAATGTAAAATTCCTCCTTATCAAACAAAGAAGAGTGAACTTTGCGTTCACTCTTCTGCCGATTGACTTATGTTACTAGAAATAAGTATAGCACTTCATATCCTGAAAATCAAGCGTTTCTTCAAGAAATCTCTTTTTTTGCAAAATCTATCTTATCTCCTATACGTCTCCGTTTTTAAATGCCATCATCATTTCATTTGTAAGGCTTAAGTCTTCTTCCTTTACCGGCATCTTCTCCCGTTCAAACCATTCCGCCAGAGCAAGCTCATCCTGATCCAGCGTAATAGAATCATCTCCGTCTAATTCGCAGAAAAATCCAAGCAGCAGTGTATCTGTAAATGACCACGGCTGACTTTTATAGTATCGGATATTTTTTACTTTCAGACCAACTTCCTCCATAACTTCTCTGCGAACGGTCTCCTCAATCGACTCCCCGATTTCATTAAATCCTGCAAGAAGTGCATACTTTTTATATTCTCTTCCGGCATATTTTGACATCAGAATCTTATTACCATGTGTCAGCCCGATGATGACTGCCGGACAGATCTTCGGAAATTCCATCAGTCCACACTGCGGACAACGCATCATACGCTCCTTTTCATCCTGAATCATAGGCTCTCCGCATCGGCCACAGTAACGCCGTGACTGATACCAGCGATAGAGCTGCCATCCTGTCACAGCCGCGAACTGCCGGTATTTGGGTCTGGCACTTCGAAAATACTGCTTATCTTCCAGGTGATATTCCGGAAAATCATCCGGATCAATTCCATCCGCCAGATAGTATCTCTGACCGTCGATGGAAAACAGATAAGTATAATTTTCCCAGATCTCACTGCTGTATTTTTTTGCCTCACCAAACGTCAGAAAGGCAATCTCATCATCTTCTGTCCTGATCAGTATTTTTCTTCCTTCATAATATAACAGTATACTGTCATCTTCCGGCGGCTGCGGTCGATATTCATTTCTATATTCATGTGGTTCAATATTCTGTATCATATTGTTTATCCTCTGTATTTCGTCCCGTTTCCATCCCGCTTTGCGAGCTTCAACCGATTCAGTGTTACTTCTTTTTCATTATATGTGATTTTGCACTCTGTTCCTTCCTCAAACAGATATGCCTGTTCCAGTTCATCATTCTTTTTCAGACGAATTCCGCGTACTCCGACAGCTCCTTTTTTCTTATCCGTTACCTCTTCCGCCAAAAAGCGAAGGAAATATCCATCTTTGGTCTGCAATACGATCTGCTGATTATCTGTAATGACCTGAACACTGACAAGTTCATCCTCCGGCTGAAGTTTTGTTGCTGCAATCGTTCGTTTTGCGACCTGGAATTCTGTTCCCTCTACTTTTTTGATCATTCCCTGCTTTGTGGCAAAAAGAATCTTCGCATAACGCATCTGCTCTGCATCGCACAGATAGACGATCTCTTCCTGCGTACTGTCATAATTGCTCACATTGTCAATCGGAAGTCCTTTATCCCGGAACTTTCCATATGGAAGATCCATAACCTTGATCTGATGCATCTTTCCGGTATTGGTAAATAGACAGATCTTTCCGGTATTCATACAGCTGAATATATATTTGTTCTCATGATCAGCTGCTTCTTTATTCCTCTCATAGGTGCTTGTATCCACAGTTTTTGCATATCCGAATCGATCCATCAGGAAGATCACTTCCTGTTCCTCGACTTTCTTTTCCTCATACACTGCTTCTTCGGCATTTTCAATGACTGTGCGACGCTTTGTCGCATATTCCTTCTTTATCTTATCCAGATCTTCTATGATCACATTGGCCATAGAATCATAGTGATTCAGGATGTCCTCGAATTTTGCAATGTTTTTCAGAGTCTCTTCATGTTCTTTCATCAGAGCTTCGATCTCCAGACCAATCAGCTTATACAGACGCATTTCAAGAATCGCAGTCGCCTGCCTCTCTGTAAACCGGAGCATAGAAGCCATCTTTTTGGAAATACCGGACTTAAACTTGATATTCTCTGTAATTCCTTTGGTCAGACATGCTTTTGCATCCTTGATGTTCTGACTTCCGCGCAGGATTTCAATAATCAGATCTATGACATCACATGCTTTGATCAGACCTTCCTGGATCTCTTTTTTATCCCGCTCTTTTTTCAGAAGTGTCTGATACTTTCTGGTTGCCATCTCAAACTGAAAATCCACGTGATGTTCAATGATCCGCTTAAGCCCCATCGTTTCCGGTCTTCCGTCTGCTACTGCAAGCATATTTACTCCGAATGTATCTTCCAGACGCGTCTTTTTGTAAAGCATATTCGTCAGATTCTCTACATCCGCCCCTTTTTTCAGTTCAATGACAATCCGGATTCCTTCTTTGGATGACTGATTGGAGATATCTACAATGTCTGTCGTTTTCTTAGTTTCTACCAGAGCACAGACATCATTCAGAAACTTACCGATCCCGGCTCCGATCATTGTGTATGGGATCTCTGTAATGACCAGGCGCTTCTTACCGCCTTTCATATCTTCGACCTCTACTTTTCCACGGATCTTGATCTTTCCGGTCCCCGTCTCATAGATCTGCAGAAGATCATCCTTGTTAACAACAATTCCGCCGGTCGGAAAATCCGGCCCCTTGATGTACTTCATCAGCTGTCTCGTGCTGATCTCATCATTTTTCATATATGCTTTAACGCCATCGATCACTTCTTCCAGATTGTGCGTCGGAATACTGGTCGCCATACCAACCGCAATTCCCTCCGCTCCGTTTATCAGCAGGTTCGGAATACGAACCGGAAGCACCTGCGGTTCCTTTTCCGTCTCATCGAAGTTCGGAACAAAGTCAACGATATCTTTATCCAGATCTGCCAGATACGCTTCCTGCGTGATCTTTGCAAGACGTGCTTCCGTATAACGCATAGCTGCGGCTCCGTCTCCTTCAATGGATCCGAAATTGCCGTGTCCGTCGACCAGTATCCTTCCCTTTTTAAAATCCTGCGCCATAACAACCAGCGCTTCATAGATAGAACTGTCCCCATGCGGATGGTATTTACCCATGGTGTCTCCGACGATACGGGCACATTTCCGGTACGGCTTATCGTATCGGATTCCAAGCTCGTACATGTCATAAAGCGTACGCCTCTGTACCGGCTTTAATCCGTCTCTGACATCCGGCAGAGCACGGGAAACGATGACACTCATCGCATAATCTATATATGATTTTTTCATTACATCAGAATATTCCGTTCTGATTATCTGTGAATCCTGCATTTTTTATCTCCTACACTTCTCCAACACGTTTCTATACATATTTTCCTTTTTAAATATCAAGCTCCGCTTCTGTAGCATTTTCAAAGATGAATGTTCTTCTTGGCGGTACCTCAGAACCCATCAGCATCTCTGTCACACTGGAGGCCATTCTTGCATCCTCGATCTCAACCAGCTTCAGCATCCGGGTCTCTGGATTCAGCGTAGTCTCCCACAGCTGTTCAGCATCCATTTCTCCAAGACCTTTGTATCTCTGAAGTGTAAACGGGCCCTCATGGGTCTTTCGATATCGCTCCAGTGCCTTATCATCGTACAGATATTCCTCTTCTCCCTTTTTGGGCATAGCCTTATATAGAGGAGGCATCGCAATATATACGTGTCCCTCATAGATCAGTTCCGGCATAAATCGATAAAAAAGTGTAAGAAGCAATGTCGAAATGTGTGCTCCGTCCACGTCGGCATCCGCCATGATAATAATCTTGTCATAACGAAGCTTTTTTATATCAAAGTCATTGCCGTATCCTTCCGAAAATCCACAGCCAAATGCATTGATCATGGTCTTGATCTCTGCATTTGCAAGAACCTTATCAATGCTCGCTTTTTCCACATTCAGGATCTTTCCCCGAATCGGCAGAATCGCCTGATACATCCTGTCGCGTGCCGTCTTTGCAGATCCTCCCGCAGAATCTCCCTCGACAATAAAGATCTCACACTTGCCGGCATCTCTGCTCTCACAGTTGGCAAGCTTTCCGTTGCTGTCAAAAGAATACTTCTGCTTTGTCAGAAGATTCGTCTTGGCACGTTCTTCTGTTTTCCGGATCTTTGCTGCCTTCTCGGCGCAGCCGATGACTTTTTTCAGCGTCTCCAGATTACGGTCAAAATACCGGATGATCTCATCATTTGTCACCTTACTGCAGGCTTTCGCCGCATCCGGATTGTCAAGCTTTGTCTTGGTCTGCCCTTCAAATCTCGGATCCGGATGTTTGATCGAAACAATCGCCGTCATCCCATTTCGTATATCTGCACCTGTAAAATTAGAATCCTTTTCCTTCAGGATCCCCAACTCTCTGGCATACTGGTTGATCACAGTTGTAAAAGTAGTCTTAAATCCGGTCAGATGTGTTCCGCCTTCCGCGTTATAGATATTGTTGCAGAATCCAAGAACATTCTCATGAAATTCATTCACATACTGAAATGCCACTTCTACCTCAATGCCTTCTGCTGTTCCTTTAAAGTATACCGGCTCATGCACCGACTCATTCTTACTGTTCAGTTCACGGATAAATCCCAGAATCCCATCCGGCTCGTGGTACACAATATGTTCCACTTCGTTTCCGCGCCTGTCTTCAAATATGATCGTAAGGGATGGATTCAGATATGCCGTCTCATGCATACGGCTTTTTACTTCTTCGGCTTTAAATCTTGTCTTTTCAAATATGGTATCATCCGGCAGAAAGTTGACCTTCGTACCGGTTTTTCTCGTCTTTGCAATCTTTGGAAGCAGTCCGTCTTCCAGTTCGATGACCGGCTTTCCCCTCTCATATCTGTCATGATGCACATAGCCATCTCTGCTGATCTCCACATCCATGTACACAGAAAGTGCATTGACAACAGAGGAGCCCACTCCATGAAGTCCTCCACTGGTCTTATATGCAGAATCATCAAACTTACCACCTGCATGAAGTGTCGTGTATACCACTCGTTCTGCGGAAACACCTGTTGCATGAAGGTCAACCGGAACTCCACGTCCATTATCCGCTACCGTTGCAGACCCGTCCTTTTCCAGCGTCACGCGGATCTCACTGCAGTATCCGGCCAGATGCTCGTCCACAGAATTATCAACAATTTCATAGATCAGATGATTCAATCCCTTTGTTGATACACTTCCTATATACATTCCCGGTCTTTTTCTGACCGCTTCCAGTCCCTCCAAGATGGCAATACTCTCTGCATCATATGTATTCTTTTTCGCCATTCCTACTATATCCTTTCTATGCTCTTCCGTCTGCTTCACAGACTTTTCCATGCTGCGATTATATTAGCACACAAAAAATGTATTCGTCTACACTAACTCTTTTTTTCTTCCGAAGCCATGCAAAACAGATCATGATAAAAAGGTGATATATTCACTTTGTCAACACGATACTCAGCGTGTCAGCAAGGACTTCCATCGCATTTTTCATCTCTTCCACCGTATTCGTCTGAGCTCCGGCCTCAATCAGCAGTGTCTTTGGTTTAACATGCATATTGTACCGATATGCCCGAAGGAATATATGTCTGGTAAAGCCGGGATACTTGTTCGTTGCTGCAATCTGCATCTGAAGGGAAAATGCCAGATTATCTTCTATGTATGGGTTCGCCAGATAACTGATGTCTCCATTTGCTCTCGTCCTGCTCAGCCCGTTAAAAAACATGATCTGCGCCGTTGGTTTTCCATTGATCTGCGTTACCAGATGTGTGGTATCTGCAACCCCGTCACGATGCAGATCAATGACAACCTCTATACTCGGATTTGCTGAAAGAATGGCCTGAATCTCCGGTTCTGCCAGCTGATACGCCTTACTCCTGTCCAGTTTTCCGTCCACATAATCATATACACCTGTATGATGCAATGTTTCAATTCCGTATTTCTGATTCAGTATTGACGCCAGATAGCTTCCGATTCCAACGATCGTGGTATTTACATCTCCTGCAATCGAGTCAGCAAAAGCCTCCTGGGAATGCGTATGATAGATCAGTACCTTGGGACCATCAGACAAGGCATTGATCTTCAGGTCTTTTGCCAGAAGCTTCTGCGCATTTAACAGTTCCGGATCTGCCATGGTACTGCTGTCAACGGTATAAAAATTGCCAAGCAGATACTCATAGTCGGACAGTTTCTCCATAGAAGTATCGATCGCCGTTCCGGAAGTAGTGACGATTTCCTGAGACTGTATATCTTCACCGATCAGATTCCCGTTTTCATCGATGGCATTTTCATCATTTGCCTGTTTTGCAAGTATCATCTCATAAGTTTCCTGATCCTCAATATCCGTCAGAACTGCTTTTTTCTCCTCTGTATACATCCCCAGGGGAATCAGCTGCATGGCTTTCCCTGCAATCCACTGATGAAACGACACCTGTTTTTCTTCTTCCACATATACAAATGATGCAAGATATGTCTGTTTTGCAACATCCATCACAAGATAATTCATATGATCCATAATCTCTTCTTCTGCCGGCTTCGGACTCTTTCCCGCCAGATATACCGCACCGATACCGGCAGCAGCGATCACAGCCATTCTGGCAAACTGTTGTTTTTGCTTTGCGCCCACGTCATCACTCTGCCTTTCCTTCTTCTATCACTATATGAGCAGATTTTCCTTATTATGAGCATGTCCCTCCGGAAAGAAGAATGTTTAACGATTCTGATATGGTATAACTGATCCTTTTTACGGTCTCATCGATATCCTTTGGTGTCACAAATAAGCCGTTCAGATGCGGCGAGATCAGTTCTCTGATCAGCTCATATTTCTCTGCCGCATTATACCCCTGCATTACTACACCCACTCCTTTCAGCGTCTCTGAACTTTCCAGTGCAGCGATCAGATTTTCCATCGTATCATTGACAATTGTTGCTGCGTCCACAACCGTGGGTACACCTATTGCAATCACCGGAACTCCAACCGTCTCTCTGGTGATCGCATTTCGATGGTTTCCAACTCCTGAGCCCGGATGGATCCCTGTATCGGCAATCTGAATCGTACGGTTCAGCCGTCTGGAACTTCGCGCAGCAAGCGCATCTATCGCAATAATCAGATCCGGTTTTGTCTCCGTCACAATTCCTTTCATAATCTCAACCGTCTCCATACCGGTCTGTGCCATCACACCCGGCACAATGGCACTTACCAGGCGGATATCATCCTCTCCGATCGCATATTTTCCATATTCACGTACAATATGCCTGGTAATATTCAGATGATCTACAACATACGGGCCAAGCGCATCCGGAGTTACTTTTCGATTCCCCAGGCCTGCTATGAGTACTGAACAGTCCTTTTCTCTTTTTCCGACAAGCTTTTTCACAAACGTCTCCAGGTATCCGGAAAGCTCTTTCGAAACCTCCCGGTGATAATCTTCATCCGGAACGACCATGTTCGGAACTTCCATCGTAATGTAAGTACCAACCGGCTTTTGCATGATTCTGGCACCTTTTTCCGTTTCAATCTTTACTGTAGTGACTTTGATCTCCTTTTCTTCATTATAGGACTCCTCCAGTACAACTCCCTGGACTTCCACGTGATCAGATTCAAATCGTTCTTTCTGCTCCAGTGCCAGATCTGTTCGAATACTGTATTTTTCAATCATGATGTTTTCCTTTCCTGATATTATTATTGTCCTTCGCTTCGCAGCTACCCTCCGCTTCTCATCAGTTCAGACGCGCCCATAATAGAGATTATGGCTGAACTGATGGTTTATATTTTTTCCAATATTTTGAGAAATATGTATTGACAGAACACAATACTTGGCCTAAAATAGATTCGTATGTTTCGTTAGAACGTCCGTGTCCGGCTCTAACGAACTGGAAAATCGACAAAGATCGAAATATATGATATCGGAGGTGGACAAATTGGCTAATATTAAATCTGCAAAGAAAAGAATTTTAGTAAACGAAACAAAAGCTGCTAGAAACAAAGCAATCAAATCTAAAGTAAAAACTTGCGTAAAGAAAGTTGAAACAGCTGTAGCTAACAAGGATGCCGCTGCTGCTGCAGAAGCATTAAAGGTTGCAATCGTTGAAATCAACAAGGCAGGAAGCAAGGGTGTTTATCACAAAAACACATGCTCAAGAAAGATTTCCCGTTTAACAAAAGCTGTTAACGGAATTGCTTAATAATAAAAAAAGAGTTGCATTAAAAAACAGCCATCCCGTCAGTGGCTGTTTTTTTTATTCTTATTATTTCATTTCACATAAGAAAAACAGGACACAGCCTACGCTGCGTCCTGTCCCTATGTAATCTTTCTGAAATATCCCGTTCAGCCAATGATTAGTTATTGATCAGCTTATCTTCGCCATTCCAGCTGTAAAGCTGTCTGATCTCTTTACCGATCTTCTCTGCCGGATGCTCAGCTGCAAGTTTTCTCATGGCTTTGAAGTGTACCTGACGTCCTGCAGGTGACATATCAAGCAGGAAGTCTTTTGCAAATGTACCATCCTGAATATCTGTCAGGATCTGCTTCATAGCCTTCTTTGTATCTTCTGTAATGATCTTCGGTCCTGTGATATAATCACCATACTCAGCTGTGTTAGAGATAGAATATCTCATTCCTTCGAAACCACTCTGATAGATCAGGTCAACGATCAGCTTCATCTCATGAATACACTCGAAGTATGCATTTCTCGGGTCATATCCTGCTTCTGTAAGTGTTTCAAAACCAGCCTGCATCAATGCACATACACCACCGCAGAGAACTGCCTGCTCACCAAAGAGGTCTGTCTCAGTCTCTGTACGGAAGTTTGTCTCAAGAAGTCCGGCTCTTGCTCCACCGATTCCAAGACCATAAGCCATTGCTTTATCCCATGCTTTTCCTGTGTAATCCTGCTCAACAGCGATCAGACAAGGAGTTCCTTTTCCAGCCTGATACTCGCTTCTTACAGTGTGTCCCGGTGCCTTAGGAGCGATCATTGCAACATCTACATTCTTTGGTGGTTTGATACATCCGAAGTGAATGTTGAAACCATGTGCAAACATCAGCATGTTGCCTTCTTCCAGATTTGGTTCGATATCTTTCTTGTACATATCAGCCTGTAACTCATCGTTGATCAGGATCATGATGATATCAGCCTGCTTAGCTGCTTCTGCTGCTGTAAATACTTCAAATCCCTGTGCTTCAGCCTTTGCCCAGGATCTGCTTCCTTCATAAAGACCAATGATAACATCACATCCAGATTCTTTTAAGTTAAGGGCATGAGCATGTCCCTGGCTTCCATAACCGATAATCGCAATCTTCTTCCCCTCTAATACAGATAAATTGCAATCTTCCTGATAAAAAATTCTTGCTGCCATTTTAGCATTCCTCCTAAATTTGTATTAAAATAATAAACTTTATATTGTTAAACAGAGCGATACTCTGTTTAATATCTGAATTAAATTTTTTCAATATTGCCTTCCTGATCAATCAATGTGACATTTTTAATACCACGAGTCAGTCCGGTAATACCTGTTCTTGCAAGCTCAAGGATCTCATAGCCTTCCAGAAGATTTAAGAAAGCCTCCAGCTTGGACTTTGTTCCCGTAAGTTCTACCATCAGGGAATCCTTCTCAACATCGACGATCTTTGCACGGAAAATATCTGCAACCGATATGATCTCTGCGCGTTCTGCCTTATTTGCGCGAACCTTTACCATGATCAATTCACGGTATACAGAGTTATCCGGATCCAGAACCTTGATCTCAATGACATCTTCCAGCTTTCTTACCTGCTTTTCAATCTGTGATAAGATCAGCTCATCTCCGCTTGCCACAATTGTAATTCTGGTAAATCTCGGATCTGCGGTAACACCTGCAGATATACTGTCAATGCTGTATCCCCGTCTGCTGAACAGACCTGATATACGGCTTAATACACCAGAATTGTTATCTACCAATAATGAATAAACTCTTTGCATATTGCACCTCTCTTCAACATTTTTCAAAAACAGAGTGCGTTCTGTTTTTTAATCATAACAATATCGTATCTTTTTGTCAAGTGAATCATATTACTTTTTTTATATTTACACGATTTTCAGAATGTCCTGTGGTGTTTCCACGATATGCGAGGCTCCTGCATGTTCCAGTTCCTCCCGGCTCCCGAATCCATACAATACCCCAATACAGTCAATCCCTGCCAGCTTTGCACCTGTCACATCATGCATACGGTCTCCTACCATAATTACAGCAGACCGGTTCTCAATCTTACATGCCCGCAACGCATATTCGATCACTTCCACTTTTGTGGCCCTGCCTCCGCCAATCTCCATCCCTGCTACATAATCAAAATAATCGGCCAGATGATAATACTCCAGAATTCTTTTTGCGAAAACCTCTGGTTTTGAAGTTGCCACCACCAGCTTCTTTCCCCTCTCTTTCAGAGCTTTCAATGTCGATTCCAGTCCTTCATACACCTGATTTTCATAAATCCCCTGATCCTGATAATATTCTCGGTAATACAGGATTGCCTTTCGACATTTTTCTTCATCAAATCCGTAATATTCTGCATAAGAATCACGAAGCGGCGGACCTATAAAAGCATACAGTTCTTTTCGATCCGGTGGCTCGATACCGAATTTCTTCAGTGAATAGATCACTGCATTTGTAATTCCCAGGGAAGAATCCACGATTGTCCCGTCCAGGTCAAAAAAACAGGTCTCATATGTTTTCATCATTCATACTCCTTAAAACCATAATAGATCAATCAGCCATAACAGCATAAGATGCCCTGGATAGAAAATATAAAAAAACCATTTCTTATATCTTCCTTTTCCCGCGGCACATTTTCCATTGTAGAAATATAGAATCACGATTCCCGAAGCAATCAATCCCACGCAGCTCATAACCGTGCGTATCAGGGATTCCGGCACCGGATAATAAGAAACGCAGGAGATCATATTCGTAGTTCCAAACAGTACTACCGACACCATGTAAGATATCAATGTCTTTTTTCTGTCCCCTTTACTCCATACAAACAGCCATGTAAAGATCGCCGCAAGCCATGCCCAGTCCGTAAAGGAAGTACAAAAGACCAGAAGCAGCGCCAAAACTCTTCTCTCTACCGGATGCGTTACATATTCCAGCACACAGATCAACAGAAAGCAAATAAACAACGTAAACATCATATTCAGATTCCATGTCTTCAGCGCCAGAGAATAAGGAATCTGTGAAAGACAGCCAAACACAAACAGTCGCTGTGCATACTTCACCTTTGATCGTGTATACCCATATCCTTCCACGAGAAAATAACACATGGTAATCGCCGTAAAATATCCGGTATCAATCAAGCATTCATACGGAAGACTTCCTGGAGTCATAAAAACATGTGCAAAATGATTGCAGAACATGGTAATCATTGCGATCAGCTTGATCACATCTCGGTTCATATATCAACCCCTCCTGTTCAGGACACGCTTTCGGATCCTGATCTGCCAATGCAACTGAGGACGCAGTCTGTCAAAGACTGCGTCCTGTTATCTCTTTGATACTATATTCTTTTCACGATGTGCTTTATGCTCTTACCAGCAAAGATTTACCAGTCATTTCCTGCGGCTGTTCCATACCCATAAGTTCAATCAGAGTAGGAGCAATATCTGCAAGACATCCGCCCTCTCTTAATCGCAGAGAAGAGTCTGCATTAACCAGAATAAACGGCACCGGATTGGTCGTATGTGCTGTGAACGGCTCACCGGTTTCGTCGTCAATCAGCTGCTCTGCATTTCCGTGATCCGCACAGATAAACATCTGCCCGTCTACCTCTTTGATCGCGTCAACAGCTTTGCCTACACACTCATCAACTGCTTCAATTGCCTTGATCGCAGCATCTTCCACACCGGTATGTCCTACCATATCAGGGTTGGCAAAATTAATAATGATCACGTCATATTTTCCGGATTTGATTGCCTCCACCAGCTTATCACATACTTCATAAGCACTCATTTCCGGTTTCAGATCATAGGTTGCTACCTTTGGAGATTTTACCAGAATTCTGTCTTCACCTTCATTCGGTTCTTCTACACCGCCATTAAAGAAGAAGGTAACATGGGCGTATTTTTCTGTCTCAGCAATACGTGCCTGATTCTTTCCGTTCTTCGCAAGAAATTCACCAAATGTATTCGTAATCTCTTCCTTTACGAATGCAACCTGTTTATTTGCAATCGTCACGTCATATTCTGTAAAACATACAAATGTAGTTTTTACTCTCTCTCCACGATCGAATCCCGCAAATTCCTCATCACAGAATGTTCTTGTGATCTCTCTTGCACGGTCCGGACGGAAATTGAAGAATATAATCGAATCATCATTCTTGATCGTTGCGGTCGGAACGCCATCTTTCACAACAACTGTCGGAAGAACGAATTCATCCGTCTCGTCTTTGTCATAAGAAGCCTGAATACCGGCCGGTCCTCCGGCCGCTTTCTCTCCTTCTCCGAATACCAGAGCACGATAAGCCTTCTCCACACGATCCCAGCGATTATCACGGTCCATTGCATAGTAACGCCCCATAACCGTAGCCACTTCACCGACACCAATCTCCTGCATCTTTGCTTCCAGCTGTTCTACATACCCTTTTCCGGAAGCCGGTGGGGTATCACGTCCGTCCAGGAAGCAGTGTACATATACCTTTTCAATTCCCTGTTTTTTGGCCAGTTCCAGAAGTCCATAGATATGCTCATTGTGGCTGTGTACGCCTCCGTCAGAAACCAGTCCCATCAGATGAAGGGAAGAATTGTTTTTCTTAACGTTTTCACAGGCTGCAAGGAGCGCCTTATTTTCAAAAAAATCTCCATCCTGAATTGCCTTTGTAATCTTGGTCAGATCCTGATACACGATACGGCCTGCCCCCATATTCAGATGCCCAACCTCAGAATTACCCATCTGTCCGTCCGGTAGACCAACTGCCATTCCACTTGCGTTTCCCTTTACAAACGGATACTCTGCCATTAATTTATCCATAACCGGAGTCTTGCCCTCTGCCACGGCATTTCCGGTAGTTTTCTCATTTAATCCATAACCGTCCAAGATCATAAGTACTGTTGGTTTTTTGCTCATTTTCATTTCTCCTCCAATTATATCTCACATCAGATCATTCCCTGAAAATCATCCCTGTACATGTGCCGCAAAAACAGCACAAAAGCCGCAGGAAGCAATATTCCTGCCTCCTACGGCAAATACTATCTGCTTATTTGTAGTTTACGATCTTTCCAAAATCAGCTTTCAGAGAAGCACCACCTACAAGACCGCCGTCAATGTCAGCCTGTGCAAATAATTCAGCTGCGTTTCCTGCATTTACAGATCCGCCATACTGAATACGGATTGCTTCTGCTGTTGCCTCATCATATACCTCAGCGATGCATGCACGGATACCTGCACACACTTCTTCTGCCTGCTCTGTTGTAGCTGTCTTTCCGGTTCCGATTGCCCAGATTGGCTCATAAGCGATCACTGCTTCTTTTGCCTGATCTGCGGTCACATTCTGGAATCCAACCTTTACCTGCTGACGGATAAAGTCCATAGTTACACCCTGTTCTCTCTGTTCCAGAGTCTCACCACAGCACATGATTGGTGTAAGACCATGCTCAAACGCTTTCAGCATCTTCTTGTTGATATCTTCATTGGTCTCTCCAAAATACTCTCTTCTCTCAGAATGTCCGAGAATGACATATTTTACACCGGCATCTGTCAGCATATTCGGAGCGATCTCTCCAGTATATGCACCTTTTTCCTCAAAGTACATATTTTCAGCACCAACCTGAATGTTGCTTCCTTTTACAGCTTCAACAACCGGAACAATGTCGATTGCCGGAACGCAGAATACAACATCAACGTCTTCACTTGCTACCAGTGGTTTTAACTCTTCAACTAAGGCAACTGCCTCGCTTGGAGTCTTGTTCATTTTCCAGTTACCTGCAACAATTTTCTTTCTTGCCATAATAAAAATTCTCCTTACTACTAATAATCCATATATACGCTATGGTATGTTCACACTAAGTTCGAAAACGCCTCACCAAGTGCTTACTTATCATTCGCTGCTGCTACACCCGGCAGTTCCTTTCCTTCCAGGAATTCCAGTGATGCTCCGCCACCTGTGGAGATGTGTGTCATCTTAGCACCATATCCCAACTGGTTTACTGCTGCTGCAGAATCACCACCGCCGATGATTGTTGTTGCATCCGTATCAGCAAGAGCTTTTGCAACTGCCTCTGTTCCATGAGCAAATTTCGGCATCTCAAAGCATCCCATAGGTCCATTCCATACAACCGTCTTTGCATCCTGAACTGCCTCACAGAAGATCTTTTCTGTCTCCGGTCCGATATCCAGTCCTTCCCATCCTTCCGGGATCTCTCCTGACTTCACTACCTTTGAATTTGCATCATTAGAGAAATCATCTGCAATAATGGTATCTACAGGAAGTAATAATTTTACACCCTTTGTCTTTGCTTTTTCAATCATATCAAGTGCATACTGGCAGTAATCTTCCTCTAACAGAGATTTTCCAACGGTTCCGCCCTGTGCTTTTGCAAATGTATATGCCATTCCACCACCGATGATCAGTGTGTCTACTTTTTCAAGCAGGTTCTCGATTACAGAGATCTTGCTTGATACTTTTGCTCCTCCAAGAATTGCCACGAATGGTCTTTCCGGATTGTTCACAGCATTTCCAAGGAAATCGATCTCTTTCTGCATCAGATATCCTACAACTGCAGTATCTACGAACTGAGTAACACCAACATTTGAACAGTGTGCACGATGTGCAGTACCAAATGCATCATTTACAAACACATCACACAGAGATGCCAGTTCCTTGCTGAACGCTTCTCCGTTCTTTGTCTCTTCGATTCTGTAACGTGTATTTTCAAGAAGAATTACTTCTCCGTCTTTCATTGCTTCTACTGCAGCTTTTGCGTTCGGACCAACCACTTCAGGATCAGCAGCAAACTTTACTTCCTGTCCAAGCAGTTCAGACAAACGAACAGCTACCGGTGCCAGAGATAATTCCGGTTTTGGTTCTCCCTTCGGTTTTCCCAGATGAGAGCAGAGAATAATCTTTCCTCCGTCAGCAATTAATTTCTTGATTGTTGGAAGTGCTGCAACCAGACGATTTTCATCTGTAATCTTGCCATCAATAAGTGGAACATTAAAGTCACATCTTACAAGCACTCTTTTTCCTTTTACATTAATATCATCAACTGATTTTTTATTGAGCATATGATTGCCTCCTTTTTTACTGCTGCATTTAAAAAGAGCCCGGTCCAATAAGACCGGACCCTTTGTGAGTCTTATACAATAGCCTTTTGCGACATGCAATCAGCACTTTTCGCCAATATTAAGCTAATTCAGCAAAGTATTTGATTGTTCTAACCATCTGGCTTGTGTAAGAGTTCTCATTGTCATACCATGATACAACCTGAACTTCTGTTGTTCCGTTGTCTAATGGAAGAACCATTGTCTGTGTTGCATCGAATAAAGAACCAAATCTCATACCTACGATATCGCTGGAAACGATCTCATCTGTATTGTATCCGAAAGATTCATTAGATGCAGCCTTCATAGCCTCATTGATCTGATCTACAGTAACTTCTCCTTCAACTACAGCTGTCAGGATTGTTGTAGAACCTGTTGGGGTTGGTACACGCTGAGCAGATCCGATTAATTTTCCGTTCAGTTCAGGGATAACAAGTCCGATTGCTTTTGCAGCACCTGTGCTGTTTGGAACGATATTAACTGCAGCAGCACGAGATCTTCTTAAATCACCTTTTCTCTGTGGTCCGTCAAGTGTCATCTGATCGCCTGTGTAAGCGTGGATTGTGCACATGATACCGGATTTGATCGGAGCAAGATCATTTAAAGCCTTAGCCATAGGTGCTAAACAGTTTGTTGTACAGGAAGCTGCAGAAATAACTGTATCTTCTGCTGTAAGTGTGTCATGATTAACATTATATACGATAGTTGGCAGGTCTTTTCCAGCTGGTGCGGAAATAACAACTTTTCTGGCGCCTGCTTTGATGTGAGCAGATGCTTTTTCTTTAGAGGTATAGAAACCTGTACACTCAAGAACAACGTCTACACCGATTTCTCCCCAAGGAAGCTCTTCTGCATTAGCTTTTGCGTAGATCTTGATTTCTTTTCCATCAACGATGATAGAATCTTCTGTTGCTTCTACTTTGTCAGCTAAAGCATATTTTCCCTGTGAAGAGTCATACTTTAATAAGTGTGCGAGCATCTTTGGAGATGTTAAGTCGTTGATTGCAACAACTTCATATCCCTCTGCTCCAAACATCTGTCTGAATGCAAGACGTCCGATACGTCCAAATCCATTAATCGCTACTTTTACTGCCATGATTAATTCCTCCTAAAGTTTGTTTATTAACTGGTTGCGCAGTCTTCTATTGTGAACTCCTTAACAGTTTTTTCCAAAATTGTTAAAGATTCATCAACTGAAACAATTGTACTAAATCTGATACAAAAATTCAAGTGCTTTCTTTTGGTTTTCCTTTTTTTATGGAAGTTGCTTAAAAACCGGCTTTCGCCCACAAAATTCTGTATAATATTTAAACCCGCAAACCCTTAAAATATCGGATACCTTGTAAAAATCATACGCAATATGCTCCGGTTTATGTCCGTCAGCACCTACTGTAATAATCTCACCACCAAGTTCCCGGTATCTTTTCAGCACATCCGGATGTGGATGCGCAAAAGGAAGCCCGTATTTTAAACCGGCCGTATTCAGTTCGATTCCTCTTCCCTTTTCGATGATTGTTTTCAATATCTCATCAATCAGATCCACATATTTATGGTAGGAATACGCTTTTTCCTTATTCTCTCCATATCGGACCATATAATCCAGATGTCCCAGAACATCATAATCTTCATACAGTCTTACATCTTCCAGAGTCTCTTCCAGCACAGCACGATAGATCTCCTCATCTGTATGTCCTTTAAAAATCTCTCCGTATGCAATATCCATCTTCCATATGCAGTGCACGGATCCAATCACAAAATCAAACGGATACTTCTTGACAAATTCCCGGTAATATGACTCCAGATATGGCTGAATCCCAAGTTCCACCCCAATTCTTACATCAATCTGATCTCTGTATTTTTCTTTCAGCGGCGGGAGCACCCGAAAATACTCTTCCGGATCAAATATATCTTCCGGTCCCCAGTCCATATTGTCTTTGTCATAATGATCGGTAAAACAGATCACCTCCAGCCCTTTTTCTATCGCCCCCCGAATCATCTCTTCCGGCGTAGACGAAGAATCATGTGAAAAATTTGTATGCATATGCACGTCTGCTCTCATAATATTACTTGTCTCCTATAATTGTTCCTCCACCCAGAACATACTCTCCATCATACAGCACAACTGCCTGTCCGGGTGTGATTGCTCTCTGCGGTTCATCAAATGTACACAATATCTCGTCTTCATCGGTCTTCTCAACGGTACACCATGCACCTCTGTGGTTATAGCGAATTTTTGCCCACACACGTTTTTTCTCTGTCAGATCTTCTACTGACATGAAATTTACCTGGTTGGCTCTCACATAATATGACATCGATTCCTCATTTGTTCCTACAACCACCTCATTCGTATCCGGACGGATCTCCAATACAAACACCGGATGTCCAAGAGAAAGTCCCAGTCCTTTTCTCTGTCCAACTGTATAATGAATGATTCCCTTATGCTTTCCTACAACAGTTCCGTCTGCCAGAACAAAGTTGCCCGGACGCAGACGCTTTCCTGTATCTGCATCTACATTTTCTTCAATATAAGAAGCATAATCTCCATCCGGTACGAAACAGATATCCTGGCTGTCCGGCTTGTTCGCCACACGAAGCCCGATCTTCTGCGCAATGACACGAACCTGATCTTTCTCATATTCTCCCACCGGCATAAGTGTATGTGCAAGCTGATCCTGCGTCAGATTGTACAATGCGTAAGTCTGATCTTTTCCGTTTGCCGCCGATGTGCGAATTGCGTACCGGCCATTCGCAAGCCGGTCAATTCTCGCATAATGTCCGGTTGCAATATAATCTGCACCGATATCCATGCTGCGTTTTAATAACGCTTCCCATTTCACATACCGGTTGCAGGCAATACAGGGATTCGGTGTTCTTCCATGAAGATAGTCATTCATAAAATAGTCAATCACATGTGTCTTGAATTCCTGCTTAAAATTCATGACATAATATGGAATATTAAGAGACGCAGCCACTCTTCTTGCATCTTCAACTGCTGAAATTCCACAGCATCCTCCCTGTTCTTCCTGCACGATCTCCTCTTCATCCTGCCAGATCTGCATCGTCACTCCGATCACGTCATATCCCTGCTCTTTCAGCAAATATGCGGCAACTGAAGAATCTACGCCTCCCGACATGCCGACTACAACTTTCTTTTTCTCCATCACAGTTCTCCGACTTTAATATTCTTCTTCTTCCTCTTCTTCACCTTCATGAATATCTGACTTTGGCTTTTCCAGTCCTTCAATTTTAATATCATGCTTCTGAGCATAATCCCATAATGCCGCGTGAATTGCCTCTTCTGCAAGTAAAGAGCAGTGTACCTTCACCGGCGGAAGTCCGTCCAGAGCCTCCATAACCGCCTTATTGGTTACCTGCATAGCCTCCTGAACAGTTTTTCCTTTCACCATCTCCGTTGCCATGCTGCTGGTTGCAACCGCAGCTCCACAGCCAAATGTCTTAAACTTTACATCCTGTATAATCTGGTTTTCATCAATATCCAGATAAATCCTCATAATATCTCCACATTTGGCATTTCCTACCGTTCCTACACCACTCGGATTCTCTATCTCCCCGACATTTCTCGGATGTTCAAAATGATCCATTACTTTTTCTGAGTACATATTCTTTCTCCTTTTCGTATCTATCTTTTTTATTTCTGTTATTTCTGATTTTTTTTGATAAAATCCTCATAAAGAGGAGACATCTCTCTTAATTGTGTAACAATCTCTTTCAGATTATCCACTACATAATCAATATCTTCTCTGCTGATCTCTTCATTCAGAGTCAGACGCAATGATCCGTGTGCGATCTCATGAGGAAGACCGATCGCCAGGAGCACATGGGACGGATCCAGAGATCCCGAAGTACATGCAGAACCACTGGATGCACAGATTCCTTTCATATCCAGTTTAATCAGCAACGATTCTCCTTCCACAAACCGGAAACTGAAGTTTGCATTGTTTGGAAGTCGGTCTGTTCTGTGTCCGTTCAGGCGACTGTAAGGGATCTCATTCAGAACGCGATCGATCAGATAATCTCTGACTTCTCTTTCTTTGCCGGTTCTTTCTTCCATGGACTCGGCTGCACGCTTTGCCGCAGTTCCGATTCCGATAATTCCAGGAACATTTTCTGTTCCGGCACGACGTTTTCTTTCCTGCGCACCGCCATGTACAAAGGAACGTATCTTAACGCCGGTACGGATATATAAAAATCCGATTCCCTTCGGGCCATTGAACTTATGTCCGCTGGCACTCAGCATATCGATATGATATTCATCTACATTGATCGGAAGCTGTCCGTAAGCCTGGACTGCATCTGTGTGGAACAGAATGCCATGTTCATGCGCAATCTCTCCGATCTCTTTGATCGGCTGAATCGTTCCAATCTCGTTATTGGCAAACATGACTGAGATGAGAATCGTCGTCGGACGAATCGCAGCTTTCAGATCATCCAGTTTCACTTTTCCGTCCTCATCCACATCAAGATAAGTAACTTCAAATCCTCTTTTTTCCAGATATTCTGCAGAATGAAGAATTGCATGATGCTCGATCCTGGTTGTAATAATATGATTTCCCTTCTGTCCATAAGCTTCTGCAGTTGCTTTTAACGCCCAGTTATCTGACTCTGAGCCGCCGGCTGTAAAATAGATTTCATTTGCCTTTGCTCCCAGTGTCTGTGCAATAATATCTCTCTGCTGGCTGATCGCCTCTTTATTCCCGGCCGCAAAACTGTATACGGTAGATGGATTACCGAATTTTTCTGTAAAATACGGAAGCATTGCCTCTACTACTTCCGGTGCTGTTTTCGTTGTTGCTGCATTGTCCAAATATAATAATCTGCTCATTCTTTTTTCCTCCGTTGTCCCTTAGCATTCATTATTGATTACATTTATGACTGGTACATTCGCCTTCCGGATTCAGATCCCTGCTCTCCCGTACCAGTTCGTCCAGCATGATCTCATTGACCGTCTGATTGATACTGTCATTGATCTTCTGCCATACATACTTTGTTACACATCCGTCGGAGGCCATACATCCTTCTTCCGAATAAAACGCTGCACATTTTACCGGTTCCAGGCTCCCTTCCAGCGCCCGTAATATATCACCGACCGATATCTCTTCTGCTTTTTTTGCAAGAACATATCCTCCCGATGCTCCACGGATACTCTTCACCAGATCTGCCTTTTTTAACAGCGCAAACAATTGTTCCAGATATCTTTCTGAAATATTCTGCCGTAAAGCAACACTTCCAATTGAGACCGGTTCCTCTTCGCTGTATCTGGCAAGATCGATCATTGCTCTGAGTCCATACCTTCCTTTTGTGGAAAGCTTCATCGTATCACCTTCTTTTAATCCCCAGTGTTTTGCTAGGATTTCTTTCTTTTGTAGAATATCACTGCTTTCATGTTCTGTCAAGCACCAATCTGCAATATGATATAACAACAGGCATCTTTACAGGAGGCAGTTATGTCACGTACACACACTATTATAAAAGGAACTTTCATCTTAACCATCACTGGTTTTATTACCCGTTTCATGGGTTTTTTTTATCGCATGTTTTTAAGCCACACATTCGGCGAAGAAAATGTCGGGCTGTATCAGCTTGTATTTCCAATCTATGCACTCTGCTTTTCCCTCACATGTGCCGGTATTGAACTTGCGCTCTCCAGATGTACTGCAAAATATATTGCAGAAGGCAGAAAAAAAGAAGCCTGTGAGCTTCTTGGTACCAGTCTGATCCTAACGGTAAGTGCATCCTGTGTGATTACTTTTTTGATCCAGAGATATGCTGCTGATATCTCTACGGCTTTTCTGCATGATATACGATGCTGTGATCTGCTTATCATACTCTCCTACGCCTTCCCTTTTGCTTCTGTTCACAGCTGCATCTGTGGATACTATCTCGGACTGAAGCGGACTTATATTCCGGCAGTCTCCCAATTCATTGAACAGACAGTACGCATAGCCAGTGTCTGGCTGATCTATCTGTACAGTACGCGCCAGGGACTGACTCCGGGCATATCCATCGCAGTAGCCGGTCTGATTGCCGGAGAAGTCTTTTCTTCTCTGTATTGTCTGCTGCACATCTCCAGGAAACAGCACTTCAGGAGTTCCCTTTTTCCTGATCCGTTTTCTTTTCTGGAACATTGCCATGAATTACTGAAACTGTCACTTCCGCTGACCGGAAGCCGGGTTCTTCTTAACATCCTTCAGAGCATTGAAGCCGTATCCATTCCGCTGTGCCTGCAGAACTATGGCATGGCTGTCGGTAAAGCATTAAGTATCTACGGTGTATTGACAGGCATGGCGCTTCCCTGCATCTTATTTCCCTCTGCGATCACAAACTCTGTATCCACAATGCTTCTTCCGACTGTTGCTGAGATTCAGACACAGAATATCAGAGGCGAGATGCGCTCTCTGACAAGAAAAGTGATCTGCTCCTGCATCTTTCTCGGAAGTATATGCTGCGCTTTTCTGTTATTATCCGGAAAATGGATCGGCCGTTTTTTATTCCACAGTACCATGGCAGGAGATTTTATTCTTACGCTTGCCTGGATGTGCCCGTTTATGTATACCAACACTTCCCTGACCAGCATTATTAATGGAATCGGTAAGACAACATTATCCTTCCTCATTCAAACTCTCAGTCTGGGAATACGAATCTCAGGTGTCTTTTTTCTGATTCCTGCATTTGGAATTTCCGGATACCTGTGGGGACTTCTGGCAAGCCAGCTTTTCATATTCTGTACTTCCCTCATCTATCTGAGATATTACTTAAATAAGGAGTACTGATGCGTCAGTCTCTCTTTATGCCCTGTATTCAAGATCACCTGTCAGAGTGTCTGCAGAAACAACTGCATGATTCCGGGATTTACGTAACATTCTGTCAGAATTCCAAGCAGCATACACAGTGCCAGACATATCGTTTTCGAAATATTCCATCGGTTGATCGGATATGCAAGAATATACCAGAGAAGAATCAGATAACCTCCTGTATAAAACACTGCCTGAGGTATCATTCCGATCAGACATAATATTAATCCTTTTACGCCCATCTTCATGACAGCCGATGTAAGTAGTATACCGCCAAGAAAGCATGTCCAGAGTAGAAAAGCGTACACAACCACCTTGCGTACCTTTGTTGTTCCACTAATGATCAGTACAGGAAGCGGCATCAGTCTGATTCTGATAATATACCAGACATACTCTGTTGTCCTGATATCCGTCTGACGATATTGTTCCAAAAAAAACGCATTAAAGATTCCCATGCTCATGATATAGTTCTTTGATACAAGGTTCCCATACAGAATCCCAGAAAAAAAGCCCAGCATAGAAAACATAACACAATACTTTTTGTTTTCCGGTATCTTCACAAATATTCCTCCCTTTGCCAAGATACTTCATTATATGCCGGGCATTTTCATATATTCTATTTTTGTATCAGATATTTGGATTCATATGCCAGTATTGCAGCCATAGTTTTGGAATCCTCAATCCTGCCTGTAAAGATCATCTCTTTTAATTCCTGCAGTGTATACGCTTTTACATCCACATATTCATCTTCATCCAGATGCTGTTTTGAAGGAATCAGATTTTTTGCAACATAGATATCAATCTTTTCATCACAGAAAGCTACTGTTGTACGTAATGTCACCAGCCACTCCAGATCATCCGACCGATAACCGGTCTCTTCTTCCAGTTCCCTCGTTGCACATACGATCCCGGCTTCTTTCGGATCATCCAGTTTTCCCGCCGGAATCTCAAGTGTCATTCTCTCTAATGCATTACGATATTGTCTT
This sequence comes from Dorea sp. YH-dor226, assembly GCF_039832105.1. Lineage (NCBI taxonomy): Bacteria > Bacillati > Bacillota > Clostridia > Lachnospirales > Lachnospiraceae > Dorea > Dorea sp. YH-dor226. The sequence continues at coordinate 68,298 of NZ_JBDOHS010000008.1, forward strand.
ACCATCAGGATTCTTCCGTCATCTAACACCGGCACAACGGCCGCCGCACCATCATGATGGATAAAATCCCATTCTGCTGTATTGCCATTGGCAAAGCTCATATGATCTTTGTATACATTCAGGATAACTCCCTTATACGCCAGTTCTCTGCCTATTCTCTTTACCTCATCACCCATATTTCTTACCTCCTGCTTTTTCACATCTCCTCGCATCAACGAACAATTATCGTCTTTTGGGGACAAAATTCCCCATAGAGTAAAAACAGGGAAGCTCCGCTCATAACCTTCCGTTATTATGCGAAACTTCCCCTTCATTTATCTTCTACTTGGCATAGTCCGTAACTCGTGACTCACGGATTACATTGACCTTAATCTGTCCTGGATATTCTAACTCATACTCAATCTGTTTAGCGATATCTCTGGCCATTAATACCATGTCTGCGTCAGATACCTGTTCTGGAACTACCATAACGCGAATCTCTCTACCTGCCTGAATTGCAAAAGATTTATCAACACCCTTAAACTGGTTGGTGATATCTTCTAATTGTTTTAACCTGTTTGTATATGTTTCTAATGTTTCTCTTCTTGCACCTGGTCTTGCCGCAGAGATCGTATCCGCTGCCTGAACCACACATGCAATCAGAGTTTCTGGTTCTACGTCGCCGTGATGAGCCTCAACCGCATTAATAACGGTTGCTGACTCCTTATATTTTCTGCAAAGGTCCACACCGATCTGAATGTGAGAACCTTCGACATCATGATCAATAGATTTTCCTATATCATGCAGAAGACCTGCACGTTTGGCGATTCTGACATCAAGTCCGATCTCGCCCGCTAAAAGACCTGAAAGTTGAGCAACCTCAACAGAATGTCTGAGCGCATTCTGTCCGTAGCTGGTTCTGAACTTCATACGTCCAAGAAGTCTGATAAGTTCCGGATGAATACCGTGAACTCCCACTTCCAGAGCTGCTGCTTCTCCTTCTTCCCTGATCATGGCATCTACTTCTTTTTGCGCCTTTTCAACCATCTCTTCAATCCTTGCCGGATGAATACGTCCGTCAACGATCAGTTTCTCAAGCGCAATTCTGGCGACTTCTCTTCTTATTGGATCAAAGCCTGACAATACGACGGCTTCCGGAGTATCATCGATAATCAGTTCAACACCTGTTAATGTTTCTAATGTACGAATGTTACGTCCTTCACGTCCAATAATTCTTCCTTTCATTTCATCACTTGGAAGCTGTACAACCGAAATTGTAGTTTCCGCAACATGATCTGCCGCACATCTCTGGATAGCAGTAACGACATATTCCTTTGCCTTTTTATCTGCTTCTTCCTTTGCCTGCGCTTCCAATTCTTTAATCATCTTCGCAGTATCATGCTTAACATCTTCTTCAACAGTTTTTAACAAATATTCTTTTGCTTGTTCGGAGGTAAGTCCTGAGATTCTTTCTAGTTCCTGTACTCTTTGCTTGCCCAGCTCTTCCACTTTCGCTTCGCGCTGTCTAAGCTGTTCTTCTTTCGCTGCAAATCCTGCTTCCCGCTTCTCGATAGCATCTGCCTTTTTGTCTAAAGCCTCTTCTTTGGAAAGTACACGCTTTTCGTAACGCTGCAATTCCGATCTGCGTTCTTTCGTCTCCTTTTCAAGTTCATTCTTGTTTTTGATAGACTCTTCTTTAATTTCCAAAAGAGACTCCTTCTTTTTGGCCTCAGCCGTCTTTACTGCATCGTCTATGATCTGTCTCGCTTTGCTTTCTGCGTTGCCAATCTTTGACTCCGCATTTTTCTTCAGATTAGAGACCGTTACAAAATGGCTGATAACTGCCGCTGCGATGATAAGCACGATTGCCACAGCAATCCATATTCCCATCGGCACAGGAGCACCTCCTTATTTAGTTTTCATTGTACAAATACAACACTTAAATTTTATACTTTTTTCACAAATATGTCAAGCACTCCGTCAGAAACTTACACTATATTGTGTACCTCTTCGTAGGAAAAGCCTTTTCGCACCAGATATGCCATCATTTTCTGCCTTTTTTCCCGTCCGGCAGTCTTTGGATCATAACCTTTTTTTCTCAGAAGTGTCTCTATCGCACATCTGGAATCCTCTTTGTGATAGCACTCGTCCAGTGCTTCTTCAATCAGTTCTGCGTCCAGACCTTTTCCGCAAAGCAGTGCGTATATTTCTTTTCTGCTCTTTTTATCTTTACGATACTCCACAAAATTTCTCGCATACTCTCTGTCATTGATATACCCGAAAGACTTTACGTATTCCATGGCCTCATCCACAATATCCTCCGGATATCCGTTCTGACTAAGCTTTGTTCTCAGCTGCACCTCTGTTCTTCCCATATCTGTCAACAGATGCATCGCTTTTAATTTTGCCCTTTTTACAGATTCTTTTCTCAGTACACCATAGGTCTCTTCTTCCAAAATGGCATCAACTGCTATATGATAGTGAGACAGTTCGCTTTTATATAACGTAAAAGCGAACTGTCCGTCTACATACACTTTATATCTTGTCTTCGATGCCGGTTCAATACTGGTAACCGTCATATCTATTCTTCCTCTTTTACAGCCGCAGCTTTTTTCGAAGTTGATTTTGCTGAAGCAGGTTTTTCTTCCGTCGTTTCTTCAGGCTCTTCTCCGATATGGTAATGTATCCGGATCTTTTTCTCCAGTTCCTCCATAATCTCCGGATGTTCAGAAAGATAGATCTTTGCATTCTCCCGTCCCTGACCGATCTTATCTCCGTTATACGCAAACCAGGATCCGCTCTTGCTTACCAAATTACAGTTTACGGCAAGATCCAGAATATCTCCTTCCTGAGAAATCCCCTTTCCGAACATGATATCAAATTCTGCTTCCTTAAATGGAGGCGCAATCTTATTCTTAACAATCTTCACACGGGTTCTGTTTCCAATCATCTCTCCATTCTGCTTCAATGTCTCAATCCTTCTGACATCCATACGAACAGAAGCATAGAATTTCAGTGCACGTCCGCCTGTCGTTGTCTCCGGATTACCGAACATTACTCCGACTTTTTCACGCAGCTGATTGATAAATATAACCACACAATTGGACTTGCTGATCACCGGAGTAAGCTTACGAAGCGCCTGAGACATCAGTCTTGCCTGAAGTCCCACATGACTGTCTCCCATATCGCCTTCAATCTCCTGCTTTGGTACAAGTGCAGCAACCGAGTCAATAACAATGATATCCATGGCACCGGATCTTACCATCGTCTCGGTAATCTCCAGAGCCTGATCACCACTGTCCGGCTGAGAAATATATAATTCATCAATATCCACACCGATATTCTTCGCATAGACCGGATCCAGCGCATGCTCTGCATCAATAAATCCGGCGATCCCGCCTCTTTTCTGTACTTCAGCGATCATATGGAGTGCAACCGTTGTCTTACCACTGGATTCCGGTCCATATATTTCAACAATACGTCCCTTGGGAACTCCCCCAAGTCCAAGAGCCAGATCCAGACTCAGAGAACCGGTTGGAATCGTCTCAACTGCAACCTGTGCAGATGGATCGCCCAGACGCATGACGGTTCCTTTTCCATAATCCTTCTCTAATTTTGCAATCGCAGCATCAAGCGCGCGTTTTTTATTCTCATTTACCATGATTACTTCTCCTTTTTCGCACATCGAACGAGTGTTCGCTTTCTGATTAATATAGTATTATACTTCGCTCTAAATGTCAATCAAAAAATGTTTCTACCTTTGGAAATTCTTTTACAGATCTGTAAGCAGGAATACTGCATGACTTCTTATAAGATATCATTAAAATACCACAATTTCCCCATTACCGTCAACAGGGATCGATACAAAAAATATAGAAGCATTCCATATTTTTCACATCGATCCCTGTCAGTATTTCTGTGTATATTTAAACAATATTTCTGTTCTGTAATTACTTCACACTGAGTACAACCACATCACATGGATGTAACGTAACCTTCGTCTCTCCAATTTCCAGCTTCCGTTCCGTATTAGCAAGAAGCATCTGATCTGCCGCAGTCCCAAGTTCCCGCTTTAGATCCACCGTCTGCTCCCGGGTTCCGAAGTTTGCAAGAACCACAGCCTGCGATGTCTCTGCACGTCTGGCAAACGCAAATATCTGTTCATCCTTTTCCAGAAACGGAATGAATTCTCCCTGTGCGAATACCTCACGCCACTTCGGATCTTTTTTCAGGCGAATCAGTTTTCGATAATAATTCAGCACAGAATTCGGATCCTTTTCCTGAGATGCCACATTGATCTCCCGACAATTTTCATTCACTTTAATCCAGGGTGTCCCATCCGTGAACCCTGCGGATACACTGTCATCCCACTGCATCGGAGTTCTCGCATTATCACGGCTGTGGCGGCAGCACGCCTCCAATGCCTCCTCTTTGCTGCAGCCGGCATCCAGCGCTGCCTGATACTGATGATAAGTATCAATATCATCATATTCGTTCACATCGCTCATCCGGCAGTTGACCATTCCAATCTCCTGCCCCTGATAGATAAACGGAATTCCACGAAGGAGAATACTTATGGTGCCAAGCATTTTTGCTCCGTCCGGTGTTTTTGCATGTTCCGGAAGATAACGGCTCGCTCCTCTTGGTTCATCATGATTTTCAATGATATTGGCGAGGAATGCCTTTCCCTGGCACCTCAGCTGAGAATCTATGATCGTCTTTTTCCACTCCGTGAATTCAGCCTCCTTCGCATCATACCACCCTTTTTCACCTTCTGTCAGAATATGCGGCGCAAAATCAAACATGGTAGAAAAGTACCCATCATCTCCTGCAAACTGCTCAAGCTCAGATTCTTTCATATTAAAGACTTCTCCTACCGTAAATGCATCGTACTTTGCAAAGGTCTTTTGCTTTAACTCACCCAGAAACTCGCCGATTCCCTCTGCTTCTTCTACCATATGAACGCAGGATCTTAATCCGTCCGGTCCGTCTGGTTCACAATCCGGAAATGTAAGATTTTTCTTAATATTAATGATCGCATCAATCCGAAATCCTGCAATTCCCTTATCCAGCCACCAGTTTACCATCTCAAAAAGTTCCTGGCGGACTCTGGGATTTTCCCAGTTCAGATCCGGCTGCTCTTTTGCAAACATATGCAGGTAATACTTGTCCGTTCCCGGCACCTGTTCCCACGCACTTCCTCCGAAATAAGACCGGTAATTGTTCGGCGGATTCCCATTTTTTCCTTTTACAAAATAAAAGTAATCTGCATATTTCCCTTCCGGATCCTTAAGTGCCTCCTGAAACCACTCATGCTTGTCTGAACAATGGTTGATCACCAGATCCATTACGATCTGAATATGATGCTCTTTTGCCTTTTCCAGCAGTTCATCGAATTCTTCCATAGTCCCGAATTCTTCTGCAATCTTATAATAATCGGATATATCATATCCCTGATCTACAAAAGGAGACTGATAGATGGGAGACAGCCACAGCAGATCAATTCCCAGACTTTCCAGGTAATCCAGTTTTTCAATAATCCCCCGCAGGTCTCCTATTCCGTCACCATTGCTGTCTTTAAAACTCTTGGGATAGATCTGATACGCAACTTTATCATGCCACCATTTTGTCTTCATAAATAATATCCTCCGTCAAAGCTTCTTCCTTTCACATACTGATCTCCATGCCTGACCCTCTTATAATTCTCTGCACACATCGATCCAGGCTTTAGAACGGCTGTACTTTTCCAGCTCCGGTATCGTAAGTTCAATCATACTGTTACCGCTTCCTGCCGCCGGAAACACCGTTTCAAATCGTTTCAGCGATTCATCCAGATATACATCTATGCCTTCGTGAATTCCAAACGGGCACACACCGCCTACCGCATGTCCGATCATCGGTTCGACATCTTCGAACTTCAGCATATGTGCTTTACATCCAAAATACTTTCGATACTTTTTATTATCAATCTTTCGATCCCCCGCCGTCACGATCAGAATTGCTGATTCTCCCATGTAGAAAGACAATGTCTTTGCTATACGCTGTGGTTCGCATCCCAGCGCCTCTGCCGCTTCCTCAACCGTTGCACTGGAATGCTCTTCTTCTCTTACCCTTTCTTCCATTCCATATTGTCTGAAATATTCTCTTACTCTTTCGATAGACATTTGCTTTCGTCTCCTTTTGTATATTGACACATTTTCTTTATTATAAAAGCATCACCCCTGAAAATCAACCGCCGTCCTTCTTTCCATCAGAGGCACAGCTTTTTCACAAGCCATGACAGGCACCACTTCAGATCCCGTTTTTCCACCGTTTCTGACGTTACAACCGAAAACACACCTATTTCCCGTTCTTCAAGGTAATAGCTTACGCTTCCCACTTTCTTCCCTGCTTTTACAGGCGCTTCCAGTTCCTGAGTAATCTGTTTTTCTGTCCGGATGCTTTCTCCCTCGCCGAGTAGTATTCTGAGACTTCCGCCCTTTTCTTCAAACTCCAGCGACACCCCGACACAATCTGTATATGGATTCTGATCCGATACGGCACCGGACACAGATAACTTTGGAAGCGACAGTTCCTTCCATACATTCTGATAATGATAGTGTTCGATTCCATATTCCATAAGCTTTCTGGTATCTGCCCATTTATACCCTTTATGATCCGGCCATCCGCACGCCAGAAGCGCAACGATAAATGTACGGTCATCTTTTCTTAAGGCACCCACATAACAATACCCTGCTTCTCCGGTAAATCCGGTCTTTCCGGTCAAAGCCCCATCCATCATATCCAGAAATGCATTGTGGTTATTACAGGAAAATGAACGACTCTGCTCAACATTCTGAAACTGATAGAATCTGGTCGCGGTGATCTCCAGAAACTCCTCTTTTGCTGGAGATTCCATGATACAATATCTCATGATCCTCGCAAGATCCCTGGCAGTCGTCGAATGCGTTCCTCCATCATCTTCTCCGTCCAGACCATTTGGTGTTACAAAATAAGTGTGGTCACATCCTATCTCTTTTGCCTTCTGATTCATCATGTCAACAAAGGCCTCTGATGTTCCGGCGATTCCCTCTGCGATGACCACCGCAGTGTCATTATGAGACTCCAGCATCAGAGAATACAGCAGATCTGTGAGATAAAATTCTTCTCCATCCTGCACCCCAAGCTTCACTTTGGGCTGTCCGGCCGCATATTCTGATGCGGTCACCGTCTGTCCATCTTCCATCTGCTCCAGCGCAAGAATGCAGGTCATAATCTTTGTCGTACTCGCCATCGGTCTTATGACGTCTTCTTCTTTTCCAAACAAAACACGCCCACTGTCGGCATCCATCAATACAGCCGACCGGGCGTACAGGTTCTCCGGCATGTCCCCTGTCTTCTGTTCTCCGCTCTCTTCTGCACAAAGAGGCAGCACGGATAACCAGAATAGTACAACCATCAGGATCAGACTCTGCCATATACGTATCTTTTTCATTCCACACACCATATATCACCATGTTAATGTAATATATGTGTATTCCGGCACTTCTATGCCGGTATTCTCAGATGTCCAGCCGAAGCTGCACTTCCTCCTCTGCTTCTTCTTTAAAACTTTCCACCTGTTCCGGATTCAGGCTTGGAAGTTCTTCCAGTGACTGCACACTGAATCTTCGCAGGAACTCTTCTGTCGTCCCGAAAAGAATCGGCTTTCCAGGTGCATCCATTCTTCCACGCTCACAGACAAGGTTGTATTCTACCAGTTTATTAACCGCATGATCAGACTTCACTCCACGGATCTTCTCAATCTCCAGCTTTGTCACCGGCTGTTTGTATGCGATGATCGCAAGCGTCTCAAGCAGGACATCTGTAAGCACATATCTTTTCGGTTGCTTTGCCACCCGGATCAGATACTCATACATTTCTTTTTTGGTACACATCTGAAAAGAATTATCCAGTTCAATGATCCGAACACCTCTGTCCTGAGCGTCATATTTGTCCATCATCTGATGTATGATCTTGCGTGTTGTAGCCTCATCATGTTCTATTGCAGATGCAATTTTACTTAACTCCACAGATTCTCCCATGGTAAATAAAATTGCTTCAATTACACCTTCTAATTTACTAATCTCCAATTCTTCCATTCTACCTTTCCCCGTTATCGCCATCCACTCTGGATGTTATGGTAATCTCATCAAATGGCTGATTCTGCTCAATATAGATTACGCCTTCCTTCATCAGCTGCAGAATCGCCAGAAATGTAACCACCACCTGCGTTCTTGAACTCTGACTGGATAAAAGTTCCCGAAAATCAAACTTTTTGTGCTCTCTTGCATACGCAGTCACATAAGAAAGCTTGTCCGGAAGTGTCACCTCTTCCTTTTCAATCTTTCCAAACTTACTGCGGACCGGATCCACCTTATCAACCTGACGCTTCATCACATCCTGAAAGATGCGGTTCAGCTTTGCCAGCGTAAGATCGCCAAGAAGCGCATCCATATTCACAGGTTCTTCATATTCCCGCACCTCTTCCGGGATCGTCGGATTCTTGTACATCACCTGTTCTCCGTCCATCTCCCGGTCTTTCAGTTCATAGGACATATACTTATACATCTTATACTCCAGGAGCTGTTCCACCAGTTCCTGTCTCGGATCCTCTTCTTCTCCTTCTTCATTTACTTCCTTCGGAAGAAGCATCCGGCACTTGATATCCAGAAGCGTAGCTGCCATGACAAGGAATTCACTCATAATATTCAGATCCTCTTCCTCCATGGCCTTAATATATTCCATATATTGATTTGTAATCTCCACGATCGGGATATCGTATATATCAATTTTATTTTTATCAATCAGATGCAGGAGCAGGTCCAGAGGACCTTCAAACACCTGAAGTTTTACCGGAATTCCCATTGATTTTCCTCATTTTCCATCTATCTTCTATCTAATGTCCCTGTCAGACATGGACGTGATACTCTGTCATAATAACTTTACTATTATACAGGATTTTTCTTCATTACTCAAGCATTATCGCCGGAAAACTCCAGCACGATCAATTCCGGCGGATTCAGGATCCGAATCGGCACAGAATGCGTCCCAAGTCCTCTGCTCACAACCGTAACTGTATCTTCCTCCCGATAGATATCTCCGGAATATCGCGGAAATAACCTGAAATTTGGTGCAATGACTCCGCCGATTCCCGGAATCCTGGCCACACCTCCATGATAATGGCCACAGAGAATCAGGTCCGCACCCCAGGACTGATATTCTTTTACATAATCCGGATTATGCGCAAGAAGGATCTGATATCCTGCTCCCGCTCTCCCTACCAGCTCAGTGATGACAGATACCGGAAGTTTCCCTGACCCCAAATGTCTGTACCCCGAAAGAGGGATCTCAAGCCCTGTAATCACGATCCTGACATCCCCCAGCTCCCATACAGACGACTCATTTTCCAGAAAATGAATCCCTGCTTTCACAAGCTGATCCTTATATGTCTCATACGATTGCTCGTATTGTTCCGGAAGTTCTTTTAACTTCTGCTCATGATTGCCATTGGCATAATAGACCGGACAGATATCCGGAAGCTTTGCAAGAAAAGCCAGCGTCCCTTCATACGAATTCCCATCCTTTCTGACCAGCATATCACCTCCGATCAGAATACCGTCCGGGTGAAGTCTTTCAATCTCCTCCAGCAATTTCTCATTATCTTTTCCATAGCTTCGATTATGAAGATCACTCAGGAATAATACACGTTTATCTTCCTGTAACTTTGCAAGCTTTGGTGATGAGATCTGATAAAATGTAGTTTTAAAATTCCGAAGTTCTCTGAGATTTTCCAGCAGAACAAGTACAATCATTATAATTAAAATGCCAAGTATAATCTTCAAATGTTTCTCTCCTTTTCGTCTTGCATCATTATATAATTATTCGAAAGAATTTGCAATCAGAGAAAAGAAAACAGGAATTGTTTCCATGTACAGGCGTACATCTTCGACAATCCCTGTTTTATTACATATCTTCTGTTACAGCAGAAATTCTTCCAGCGTATCACTCACCGCGCTTTGATAATTCATTTTCTCAACAGTCTCTTCCGCAACAATATCCACACTTCCAATCTTCTGTTCTTCAAGATAATATCCGACTTCACCCACCTTCTGTCCTTTTTTCACCGGCGCTCTTACCGGTTCCTTCACTTCTGCTTTCCGCTCGATCTGACTTAAGTTCGCTCCCGTTGTATCTACATAGGAAAACACTTTCTCCTGCCTGACATTCACGGTCTTTTCCACTCCCTTTGACACTTTGACCGGTTCTATGGGCAATACCTCTTTTTCTTCATAACATTGACATTTCCCAAACCCGTGATTCAAAAGTGTAATGGCATCTTTTACCCGTGTTTTGCTGTCCGGAGCCGCCATAATTACTGCGATCAGATCTATACCATCCTTTCTGGCCGTTGCAGAAACACAGAATTTCGCTTTGCCGGTAGACCCCGTCTTCAGTCCGGTGGCATATTCATACTGGCGAATCAGCTTATTTGTGTTAGTGAGCCCGAATTCCGAAGTTCCTTTTTTTGTAGTATGCGTAATATTCTCCATCCATATCTTACAATAATCATAGATCTGAGGATATGTAATGATAAGCTCCCGGGACATCAGTGCAATATCTCTCGCCGTGGTAAGATGTCCATCCGTATCCAGCCCGTTACAGTTGACAAAATGTGTATTCTCCATTCCAAGCTCCCCGGCACGCCGATTCATCTGCGCAACGAATTCTTCTTCATTTCCGCAGATATATTCCGCCATCGCCACACAGGCATCATTGGCACTTGCAACAGAGATACATTTGATCATGGTTTCAACCGTCTGCGTCTCTCCAGGCTCCAGAAACACCTGTGAACCTCCCATAGACGCGGCATATTCCGAGGTAGTCACCTCATCCTCGAGCCCGATCTGTCCTGACTCCAGTGCATCAAAGATTAAAAGGAGCGTCATGACCTTCGTCACACTTGCAGGCGGAAGCTGCTCATCCGGATTCTTTTCATAGATCACCTGACCGGTCGAAGCCTCCATCAGGATTGCAGAAGGAGCAGTGATCTGAAGTCCTGCTTCCTGCTGTTCTGTTTTCTGTTGTTCCTCCGCTGTCTGGCCGTCATTTTCATCCTCTCTTGCTGATGTCGCATATACGGGCTGTATACACAGCATCAGACTTATGAGTACCGCCAGAATCCTTACCATATTCCTCTCCTTACCGGTTTACGTCTGTTATTATCATTTTAATAACATGATCAGAAGAATATTCCTGAAACACTAAGACCGGAACCTTAAAAAGCTGCCGCAAAACGATTCTCGTTTTACAGCAGCTCTTTCATCTGGTCATTACGATCCAATAACTTTTATTCTTTTTTTAAGTACTTATTTCAACTGATCTCCTTCTGTCAGATGGCATGCAACCACATGACCCGGTGCGATCTCATGCAGCTTCGGCATCTCGTTGAAGCACCGTTCTGTCGCATACTGACATCTTTCTGCAAATCGGCAGCAGTCCTTTGGATTTATCGGACTCGGAATCTCTCCCTTGATCGGGATACGAACATTGCTCTTTGCCTTGTCCGGATCTGCCTCCGGAATTGCGGACAGCAGAGCCTGTGTATACGGATGTGTCGGATTGGAGTATAACTCTTCCGTCTCCGCGGTCTCTACGATCGTTCCAAGATACATAACTACCACACGGTCAGAGATGTATTTTACAACACTCAGGTCATGGGCTATGAACAGGTATGTCAGTCCCATCGTATCCTGCAGTTCTTTCAGCATGTTAATAACCTGTGCCTGAATAGACACGTCCAGAGCAGAGATCGGCTCATCACAAATGATGAATTCCGGATCTACAGCCAGAGCACGGGCAATACCGATACGCTGTCTCTGTCCACCAGAGAACTCGTGAGGGAAACGTGACATATGATCTTTATTCAGACCTACCGTTTCCAGAAGTTCTTGTACTTTTTTCTCGATATCTTTTGCAGGTACTCCCTGATACTTCAGACCTTCACCTACGATTTCTTTTACCGTCATACGTGGATTCAGAGAAGCATATGGATTCTGGAAGATCATCTGCACTTTTGTTGTAAATTGTTTTTTCTCTTCACGTGTTAATTTTGTGATATCTTTTCCATCATAGATCACCTGCCCCTTGGTCGGATCATACAGACGGATGATACAGCGTCCTGTCGTTGATTTACCACATCCTGACTCACCAACGAGACTTACAGTCTCACCTTTATAGATATCAAAAGTCACACCATCAACAGCTTTCAGTGTTGCATGTCTGCCTACCTGAAAATATTTACACAAATCTTTTACCTGAACGAGAGGCTGTTTTTCCTGATTATTCATATTATTTTCCCTCCCCTTCCAGTACTGCATTTTCTTTCTTCAACTCTGTATCCGGCGCCATCTCATGCTGCAGCCAGCAGCAGGTCTTATGTTCTTCGGATATTTTATATGTTTCCGGAGGCATCTGACTACATACATCCATTGCATAATCGCAACGTGCCGCAAACGGGCATCCCTTCGGAGGTGCAAAAAGATCCGGAGGTGTTCCCTCAATCGGATGAAGCTTATCGCCTTTCTTCGTATCCAGCTTTGCAATAGATTTCATAAGTCCTTTTGTATAAGGATGTGCTGTATCATAGAATATTTCATTTACATTTCCACGTTCTACTATCTTACCGCCGTACATAACGATTACACGGTCACAAAGTCTTGCAATAACACCCAGGTCATGAGTGATCATGATAATAGAGGTTCCGAGTTTTTCCCTCAGTTCCAGTAAAAGATCCAGAATCTGTGCCTCAATTGTTACGTCCAGAGATGTAGTCGGCTCGTCACAGATAATTACACTCGGACGACTTACCAGCGCGATTGCAATCATGATACGCTGTTTCATACCACCAGATAACTCATGAGGATACTGTTTGTATCGTTTTTCGGTATCATTGATTCCAACCAGTCTCATGATTTCCAGTGCTCTTTCCTTCACTTCTTTTTTGGTGACATCCGTTCTTCCAAGGAACACTTCTTCAATCTGGGCCCCGACTCTCATGGTCGGATTCAGGGAGGTCATCGGATCCTGAAATACAAATCCGATTTCACGTCCTCTGATTTTTCGTATTTCTTTATTGGACATCTTAAGGATGTCTTCTCCATTAAACAGGATTTCTCCATTTTCAAAGAATCCAGGTGGCTCCGGATTCAGGCGGAGAATACACTGTGCAGTAACACTCTTACCACATCCGGACTCTCCTACAATTCCAAGAATCTCTCCCTTCCGCACATTAAAGCTGACATCTCGTACAGCTTTGACTTCGCCGCCGTATGTATGAAAGGAAAAAACCAGATTTTTTAATTCAAGAATATTTTCTCTCTCTGCCATTTCACATTCCTCCTAATCAGTTCCACGAAGTCTTGGGTCTACAACATCACGAAGACCATTACCCAGCAGGTTCAGGGCCAACATAGTTGTACAGATAAAAAATGCAGGGATAATAACTTCATGCGGATAGGTACGAAGATACTGTATACCTTCTTTTGCAAGAATTCCCCAGCTACAGTTCGGTGGCTTGATACCAAGACCAATGTAGCTTAAGAATGCCTCCTGGAAGATTGCTCCCGGAATTGCCATACATAAGTTAGTAATCAGCATACCCATGATATTCGGAATAATATGACGGATAATGATCGGAAAATCCGGTACACCAAGTACCTTTGCCGCCATTACAAAGTCCTGCTCCTTCAGACGATAGACCTCGCCTCGAACGAATCGGCAGGTACCGATCCATCCAACGATACAAAGAGCAATGATCAGAGGCATTACACCACCCTGTCCAATTACCATCATAACAAGAATGGTAATAATCAGACTTGGAATACCATACAGGATATCTACAATACGCATTACAATCATATCCAGTTTTCCGCCGTAATATCCACAAAGGCCTCCGATTACGGCACCAACACACATATTTACAACTGCGGATATAAGACCAATACTCAAGGATACCCGAGCTCCCATCCAGATACGTACCCACTGGTCACGTCCGGTAGAATCACAGCCCAGCCAGTGTACTGATGTCGGAAGAGAATGGATTGCTTCAATATCCATCTCTGAAAAACTAAATTTACTGAACATAGGTGCAAAGATTGCAAGCACTGCGTAAAGAACGATGATAATCAGTCCTGCAATTGCAGAACGATTCTTTTTTAACCGTCGCCATGCATCCTGCCAGAAAGAGAGAGATGGCCTGCTGATGCTTTCCATACGCTTTGCATCTTTTCCCTTTATTACAAACATATCACGATTCAATTCTGCCATTCTCTCACCTACTTTCTTCCAATTCGTACACGTGGGTCTGCAACACCATACAGAATATCCACGATCAAGTTAGCAGTTACAAGGAATATACCATAAAACACCGTCATCCCCAATACCATTGAATAATCATTGACGCTGACACTTTCAACATAATATTTACCCATACCAGGGATTGCGAAAATAGACTCAAGAACGAAAGTACCAGTCAGTACTGATGCAACTGTCGGTCCAAGCACTGTCATAACAGGCATAATTGCATTTCTGATCTGATGCTTACAGGTAATGCGCATTTCCGACAATCCTTTGGAACGTGCTGTCTTAATGAAATCCTGCTGTACAACTTCCAGCATACTGGATCTCATAATACGCGAGACGGATGCCAACGTATAGAAAGATAACGCAAGAGCCGGAAGAATCGTATACTCAATTCCATTATATTTTGCAACCGGCAACAGTCCCCATTTGATACCGAAAAAGTACTGAAGAAAAGCACCCATGATAAAGTCTGGAATACTGGTACCGATAACAGCTACGATAACACAGAAAAAGTCAATTTTTTTGCCACGGTTTCTCGCTGCAATAATTCCCAGAACAAGTCCGACAGAAATTGCAAGAACAAGTGCACGGATACCAAGATCCGCTGAAAATGGGAAGGTCTGTCCAATAATATAATTTACAGTTTTATTGGTATATTTCATAGAATAACCAAAATTACCACACAGAAGATTTCCCATATAAACAAAATATTGTACAAGTAACGGCTTATCAAATCCATAATAAGATCTCATATTCTCTGCTACCTGCTCTGTAAGCTTTGCACTGGTAAATGGATCACCCGGCATTAAACGCACGAGGAAAAACACGATCGTAACCAACGCCCAGAGAGTCAGCACAGCTGCCACTACACGTTTCGCTATATACTTAGCCACAATACATACCTCCTACTGTAAAAGAAAAAATGCTTCAACGAAGGACGAACCTTCTCATTCTCCCCTGAAGCACTTTTTTTACTCTTTCATACATCCCGCCCGACTAAAAGCCGGGCGGAACTGATTTACAGAGTTTTATCTTACAAAAAATTATTCTGCAACGTCTGCATATACCCAGTCAAGGTTAACTGCACAGTGGAAGAATACAAGACCAGATACTTTTTCACTTACAAGATAGTGAATTTGTCTCTGCTGAAGAGGAATAAATGCACCATCATCAATAATCTTCTGTTCTGCATCAAACAGGTAATCCATACGTGTCTTTGCATCTGTTTCAGTCTGAGAAGCTTTCAGATCTGCATCAACTTCATCATTTGCATACTGGCTGTAGTTATAGAAACTGTCAGATTTGAACAGTTCAAGGTAGCTGTATGGATCATCATAGTCAGCTCCCCATCCGCCGTAACCAATTTCAAAATCGCCGCCCGGAAGAACTGTTCCGTAGATATCAGCATATGTTACCTGACGGATTGTAACATTAATTCCAAGAGCTTTCTGCCACAGTTCCTGACAAACTTCTGCAATCTTCTTACTGGACTCTACGTCAGTAGTTACAATTTCAACACTGATATCAGAAGCATTTGCAATACCAAGTTCAGACATTGCATCATTCAGATATTCAACTGCTTTATCTGTATCGCCATCTAATGGATAAGAATTCAGTTCATATTCCTCACCATATGTCTTTTCTGCACCCTGAAGTCCTTCAAATACCAGACTGTTACTTGGTTTGTAAACATCGCTTGTTGCAAGTTTAATATAGCTGTTACGATCCAGCGCATAGTTCAGAGCAAGACGGAAATTCTTGTTACCAAGAACTTTGTTTTCACTCTTATGGTTGATATAGAAGAAATCTACGTTACCATTTAAGAAAGTATTGTCCTGGCCTTCATATTCCGGAACACTTGCAGATGGAATCTCAACATAATCAAGTTCGCCGGATTCATACATAGCAAGCTGAGTCTCTGCCTTTTCAACATAACTCATAATTGCTTTGTCAAGTTTAATGTTATCTGCATCCCAGTAGTTCTCATTTTTTTCAAATACATATTCCTGATTTTCAGAGCTTGTTAATTTGAACGGACCGGAATAGACATTCTTATCTGCTGTAGCAGCAAAGTCATTGCCATACTTTTCAACAATGTCTTTACGACATGGAGCATACTGACCAGAAGAACCAACAAGGCTAAGGAAATAAGCGGTTGGATTTTCCAGAGTGACTTCAAATGTCTTTTCATCAATTGCTTTTACACCCAGTTCAGATGGATCAACTTCGCCAGTCTCAACTGCATAACCGTTCTTAATATACTCGCCGATGAATGCATATAATGCACCTGTTTCAGGATCAAGAAGACGCTGCCAGCCATATACGAAATCATCTGCTGTGATCGGCTCGCCATCGCTCCATTTTGCATCTTCACGAAGGTGGAACGTATATACAAGACCATCATCAGAAACTTCCCATGATTCAGCAACACCTGGTGTGATTTCACCGCCTGTGTTACGTACAAGGCTCTCTGTTACTGCATGCTGAAGTTCATTGTCAGGAATACAGTTTCCTTTCTGTGGATCCAGAGATGTTGGCTCTGTTCTGGTAGCATAACGGAATACCTTTTCTCCTGATCCGCCTTCTCCATCGGAACCTCCATCATTGGATTTTGGTGTACTACAACCGGCAAGTAAAGTAACTGCCATTGCTGCAGAAAGTAAAGCTGCTAATATTCTCTTTTTCATAAGTTATCCTCCTTTTTAAAGTTCTATTAGCTCATGTGTAGCACTTAACAGGTTTTCATATCCATTACCGGCAACACTTACCTGATCTGGGATCCTGACAACGTTCCCGTTTTGAATATAACTCCCTGGTTCTACTGTTTTCATGCGGTTCTCTTCCAACACAGATTGCGAAGGATTATTATGTTTCAACAGGAAGGAACTTCCTGTTGAAACTAGAATGCATTCTAGTTTGAGAACCAAAAAGCGCCATGAATCCTCATGACGCCCTTATCATTCCAGTCATAGTGATCTCGCTATGACGCCTTCATATTCTGTTTTATCTGTCTTTGTCCGATGTGGATAAGAAATACACATGATATGCATTCGTTCCAACCTCACAAAGAGGAACAAAGGTATAGCCTTCGCATATAAATCGAAGCGGATCTTCCGTAGCCTTCATCCTGTCCGTCACATTAGATTCATCAAATAAAAATCTGATAAAATCTTTCTGTTCGGATAATACTGCCATCAGATACGGTCCATACTGAACCGCCGCTTTTTCGGGCTCATCCGGAGTCCGGATCAACTGAAATTCATAAGAAAACTCCAGCTGAAATGTGATTCCCTGAGAAAAGTCACGCGAGATAATGATATAACCATTCTCATCCGGCACAATACCTGCTTCCTGCTCATCTTCAAGAATCCGATATTGTCTGACCCAACAGGGTCTGCGAATTTTTATTGTATTCAAACCGCTACCTTCCGCATAAAGACTAATACATTCAGGAAAACGTCGGTCTGTATACTGCCTAATCAATACGTCCTGTTCCTTCCATTGCATTTCCGAAGGAATAAACAGATTCACGTATATGCTGCCTTTTCGGTCGTAGAAATAGATTCCCTCCCTGTACCGGAACCTGCTTTCCATTCCTGTTCCGTGGCAACAACTGTTTTCAAAGAGAAATTCTCTTTGTCCCCCGGGTCCGAGAGGCAGGAAATAAGTACTTTCTCCAGTAACTCTCTGATCCTGGGTTGCGAGTATATGATTGTACAATGTACGTTCATAATAATCCATATAATAAGCTTTCGGTGAGAACTGATACAATTCCTTTGTAAGCTTCAGCATATTATAAGACGCACACGTTTCAGCAGTATCTTTATTGAGAAGAGCGCCGATTTTTCCACTTTCATGGAACATCTCACCTTCTCCGGTTCCTCCATTCGCATAACAGTGCGAGGAGACAACTGTCTGCCAGAAAAATTCTGACATCTCATAGTACTTCTTTATCCCTGTTGCTTTGAACAGTTCCATTGCTCCGAGAACCTGTGGAATATGCTGGTTTGCATGCATCGTGCACAACGCATCCACTCTCTGCTCCAGAGGATAAAACAATTTATCATTATCAAACAGTCCGGCACACTTTAAATACTCTTCTCTGCCGGTGATCCGGAACAATTCCACCATCACCGCATTCATTCCTCCGAACTCTCCTGCAATATACATACTCCACATCTTTGTAAGATGTTCTCTGGAAAGACCCGAAAGACGCCTCCATACCCACATTCCAAGACGGTCTGCAATAACCAGCGCTTTTTCTGACCGGATATAATAATAACAATCTAATAAACCTGCTAATATTTTATGTAATGTATAATACGGTGCCCAGATAACCGGATATTTTGTATATTCTTCCAGCAGATCGAACTGCTCTTCCGAATATCCGCTTAAAAAACCATCTTTGATATCCGGCATATTGGAAAATGCTTCCTGACACTCTCCCAGCGATTGCACCATATATACTGCTTTTTCTTTTATTTTATGATCACCCGTCGAGTGATAACACAATGCCAAAGAAGAAAGATAATGACCTGTCGTGTGTCCGCGAAGCTGACTGTCCGGTGCATCCCATCCATCCATCGGCATGGCACCTCTGGTGTCAATTCCAGATGCTGTTCTGAAATTGTAAAGCATCTGGTCATCATCCACATTCAGCAGATATAATAACATATTCTGCTGTGAATTATGGAACAGGCTTCCTTCTATCAGTCTGATATCTGCCTCAGAACATTCTGTAACCTCAGGCAGTGGATTCAGATACTTTTCCGGCAGTTCTTTTAACACCGTGATCTCTGCTTCCACCGGGAACTCGGTATCTGCAAGTGTTCCATGCGCTTTATACATCCCGGGAGCACGAAAAAAAACACGGCTTCCCTTCTCCCATTCCACAGGATACGGAATCAGATTGCCATCGCTTCTCTCAACGATTGCTACCTGCGGAAGCTCTGCCAACTCTGATACGCCTGCCGTTATCCGAACCGGATATACATTGGAAACCTGAAGCTGATTCTTCTTTTCCAGAATCCTGACTTCATAAGTCTTCGTTTTTTTGGCATTCCCGTATAAAAAAGTTGCGTATAAAGGAATTGTCCTGTCTCCCATTCCATAAGCGGGACGTGTAACTTTCCCATCATCACTCAGGAACCGGTCATGTCCGGATTTCCAGATGATCTTTGAACCATACATTCCTCTTTCCGGAAGTACAAGATCATATTCAACGGTATTCAGATTGCCAATGTAGAGGGAATCCATATCCTTCTCTATGATTTCATGATCTAAAAAATCTCTGTTCATCTGCGTATCCTGGAGAAATGTTTTCATATAAACGATTATTTCTTCACTTATATGATTTAATTATAATCTGAATTTATTCATTTGTCAATGTTATATCAATTTGGTGAATAATAATTCATAATTACGAATCTTATTTTCACAAAAGATTGTCAGACTTTCTCGTATATACCCAGAGACTGAGTATATCCTCATCCGTCTGATTATAGATACGATGACACTCTCCACTGCGTATATATACAGAATCTCCCGGATACAGTTCATAATGATCCCCTTCAATATCTATGGACATAACCCCCTTCAGTACCGTTCCCATCTCTTCACAGACATGTCGGTATGCCTGTTTCTTCTGTGCCTCTCCCGGTTTGATCGTAATATATTCCAGCACATGATTATTTTTTTTGAAATCAATAATGCCAACCGACATATTTTCCTCCGGATACTCATCTATCCGAATATCTTTTTTTTGGATCACAACACTTCCGGAACCGTCCATTTGAAGAATATCTGTAATGCTTACATCCAGTATCTCACAGATTTTTGCCAGATTTTCAATATTCGGTGTTGTTTTATTCTGTTCCAGGGTACTCAGATATCCAACCGAAAGTCCTGTATACTGGGACAACGTTTTTATCGTCATTAGTTTTTTCTTTCGATGAGATCGTATTCTGTCTCCGAGATGACTGATATCCAGCATATTTTCTGTTCTCCTTTTCTTCCGCGCGTTAAAGTTTTAACTATTTTTATGCTATCGTATTTTCCCCGTCTTGGCAAGCATTATTTTCAGACCTCTCGCATTTTTCTATTGTTTTCTGCTCCGAAAGCACTTATAATATGGTACTGGATACCAATATATTCAGGAGGCATTTATGAAATTTATATATCCCGCAGTATTTCACAAAACAGAAACTGGCAGATATGAAGGTTACTTTCCTGATCTGGAATGTTGTTACGGGGAAGGAGAGACCCTGGATGATGCTATTGACAGTGCCAATGACGCCATGCGCGACTGGATTACACTGGAGCTCTCAGAAGAGGAACCTCTGATGCCATATGTTTCTGATATCAGTGATATGAACCTGAAAGAAGGAGAAATCGTCAGAAACATTTCTGTAAATATCCGTTTCTACGAAGGGTGGGACGAATAGATCCGATACACACTGAAAATGGGACCGTTGCAGCACCTTCTGCAATAGTCCCATTTCATTATTCTTTCTGATTATTTACCAGCCATCTGTTTTTCCTGCTGTTCGATCATTTTCTTTACCATATAACCGCCAACAGAACCATTCTGTCTGGATGTCAGGTCTCCGTTATATCCATCAGATAACGGTACTCCCAGTTCGCTTGCAACCTCATATTTAAATTTGTCTAATGCACCCTTTGCTTCAGGTACGGCTGCTCTGTTTGATGAACGATTTGCCATTGTTATACTCCTCCTTCTTGTAACTTTTTCTTTGTTGTTACACCCATAGTATATGGAGGAATCAGATTATTACACTAGAAGTGTTTTCATAATCTGGCAGATTTTTCAGCCATTCCTGATCCGTTTTTTCGATCTCTTCCGCTGCTTCACTGGCCATCTGAAGAATTCTTGCATCCTGATACACATCACCGATCCTGAAGTTCATAAGTCCGCTCTGACGGATTCCGAACAGATCACCCGGTCCCCGAAGGCGCAGATCTTCACTTGCAATTTTAAATCCATCATTGGAATGATTCAGAATATCCAGTCTTTCTTTTGTCTCTTTTGATTTGGACGCACTCATGAAGATACAATAAGACTGGTATTTTCCTCTTCCAACACGTCCCCGCAGCTGATGAAGTTGTGCCAGACCGAATCTTTCTGCATTTTCAATCATCATGACAGTCGCATTCGGTACATCAATTCCAACCTCAATTACCGTTGTAGACACCAGAATCTGTATTTCATTTTTCCCAAAACGTTCCATGATATCATCTTTTTCTGCCTGCTTCATTTTTCCATGCAGATAAGATACTCTGACTGTATCTCCCATCTCCTGCTGCAGTCTCTGCGTATAATCGATTACATTTTCCGCTTCAAGATTTTCGCTTTCTTCCACCATCGGACAGATAATATAACATTGTCTGCCCTCTGCAATCTGCTTTTTCATAAATGCATATGCTGTCTTCCGGTATCCCGTATCTACCACGCAATTTTTGATTGGAAGGCGGTTTGCCGGCAGTTCGTCCATCACCGAGATATCAAGGTCTCCATACAGGATGATTGCCAGTGTACGCGGTATCGGAGTTGCACTCATAACCAGAACATGTGGCTCCCCACCTTTTCTGGCAAACGTTTCTCTCTGCTTGACTCCAAACCTGTGCTGCTCATCCGTGACTACAAGCGCAAGGTTATCGTAATTTACTGCCCCCTGGATCAGCGCATGTGTTCCGATTATAATTCTGGCAAGTCCACATTCAATCCTGTCATATGCTTTTCTCTTTTCCTTTGCAGTCATAGAGCCTGTTAATAATACAACTTTTACAGGGATATGATAAGTTTCAAACATTCTGGTAATCGATTCATAATGTTGCCTTGCCAGAACTTCTGTCGGTGCCATCATCGCTCCCTGATATCCGTTCAACGCAACCGTAAGGAGCGCCAGTACTGCCACGATCGTCTTACCTGATCCTACATCTCCCTGTACAAGCCTGGACATAACCGTATCCGATGCCATGTCAGAGGATATCTCTTTCCAGACCTTTTTCTGAGCCCCCGTCAACTCATACGGAAGATTCTGTATCAGCAGGTCAACTTCAGGCTGCGGCTTGATCACATATTCATTAGCAAGCTTTTCATTTTTTTCTTTCAGTTTTCGAAGAGACAGGATAAATTCCAGAAATTCCTCAAACACCAATCGTTCTCTGGCATGGTAAAATACTTCCTTGTCTTCCGGAAAATGAATCCCACGTATCGCGTAATTATATTCCGCAAGACCATACTTTATTCGCAACTCCTGCGGAAGGATATCTCTGGTCAGATCCAGGCCGTCCAGAGCCTGTTTCATGGCCTTCATCACTGTATGATTCGTCAGCCCCGATGTAAGACCGTAAATTGGCTGCAGGGTATCAAGCTTCTCTGCATATTTATCAGCCGGATAAAAGAGCTCCGGATGTTCCATCACCAGATTCCCTTTTTTATTCACTACTCTGCCCCGCAGAGTAATCGTTCCTCCGCCCGAGAGAGTGTTTCTGAGAAATGGCATTCGGAACCAGACGACTTTCAGTGTACCGGTAATGTCTTTTACATGGATCGTCGTGATCTGCATACTACGGTTTCCCGACACCTGTACCCGTCCATATATGGCACCGGTTACTGTCTGTGTCTTTTCTTCTTCCAGTTCGCTGATCGGAACAGCCTTCTCGTATACGTCATAACCTCTTGGATAATAATGAATCAGATCCCCTACTGTCTCTATGTGAATCTTCTGAAAAAGCTTTTTTGTCTTTTCTCCTATTCCTTTTAATTCCCCAATATCCGTTTTTTCAATCATATTATCTCCGATATATCCAAAAATACAGAAAACCAGACTCCGATTCTTCCGGAATATCCCGGAAATCTCTCAGAGCTGGTCATCTTCTGTTATACTACATCATTTTATAATTATTCTACAGCAAGAACATAATAGTAGATCGGCTGTCCACCGGAATGCACATCAATATCAACATCCGGATATAATGCTTCAATCTCGCCGGTAAACCTCTCAGCATCTTCCTCTGTTACATCCTCTCCGTAATACAGGCTGATCAGTTCTGAATCATCATCAACCAGCTGTGCAAGCATATCCTTTGTTGTCGCCTCAATATCTTTTCCTACAGACAGGATTCCGTGATCTCCAATACCCATGATATCACCTTCATGGATCTCTTTATCATCGATATGCGTGTCTCTGACTGCATACGTCACCTGCCCGGTCTTTACATTCTTAATCTCTTCCAGCATCGTCTCTTCATTTGCTGAAGCATCTGCGTCCGGCATAAAATTGATAATTGCAGTAATTCCCTGCGGTACAGTTTTTGTAGGAATCACTACGATATCTTTATCTTCTACCAGCGCTTTTGCCTGGTTAGCAGCAAGAACGATATTCTTGTTATTCGGAAGGATAAATATCGTGTCAGCGTTCACCTGATCAATCGCATTGAGCATGTCCTCAGTACTTGGATTCATCGTCTGTCCGCCTTCAATAATATAGTCTGCACCCAGTTCTCTGAAGATATCATTCAATCCTTCTCCTATGGATACAGCAATGAATCCCATTGGTTTTCTTGGCTCTTCTTCTTTCTTTTTTGCATCCTCCTGTGCCTGCTGAGCTGACAGCTTTTCCGCATCACGAATCAGCTTCTCCTGATGCTCTTCACGCATATTATCAATCTTCATACGTGACAGCTGTCCATAAGTCAACGCTCTCTGGATTGCAAGTCCCGGATCATTCGTATGAACATGTATCTTTACAACATCATCATCTGCCACACATACGATAGAATCACCGATGGAACTTAAATATCCTTTAAAATCACGCTCATCCTCTTCGGTAAATTCTTTTTCTGTCAAAATGATAAATTCTGTACAGTAACCAAACTTAATATCTGCAGTATCCTCTGCATTTACTTTTGTGACGGTCGCACCCGCACTCGGTTTTATTGCACTGTAATCAACTTCTTTTCCCTGGAACGCATCATATGCCCCCTTAAGGACTTCAAGAAGTCCCTGTCCGCCGGAATCTACCACTCCTGCTTCCTTCAGGACCGGCAGCATCTCCGGAGTCTTTGCAAGTACTTCTTCTGCATATTCCAACACTGCCGGGAAAAAGACTTCCAGATCATCCGTCTCATTTGCCATCTCAGCGGCCTTTTCTGCGATTCCGCTTGCAACGGTAAGAATCGTTCCCTCTTTCGGCTTCATAACTGCTTTGTATGCAGTATCTCTTGCTCTGGAACATGCTGCAGAAAACCCAAGTACATCGATTTCGTTTTCTTCACGGATGGATTTTGTAAATCCTCTCAAAAGTTGTGACAATATAACACCGGAATTACCTCTTGCTCCGCGCAAAGATCCTGAGGAGATCGCTTTGGCAAGATCTTTCATATCCGGACGTTCAAGAGCTGTTACCTCTTTTGCGGCAGCCATAATCGTAAGAGACATATTGGTTCCGGTATCTCCATCCGGTACCGGAAACACGTTTAATTCGTTAATATATTCTTTCTTAGCTTCAATATTCTGGGCACCTGCTAAAAACATCTTTGCAAGCATGTCCACATTTATTGTTTTCGTAGCCACTTCCTTTGTTCCTCCTTAACCCAAATACTAATCGATGACTCTGACGCCTTCAATATAGACATTAATCTTATCAACCGGCATTCCGGAGAATTCTTCAACTCTGTATTTTACATCACTGATCAGATTCTCAGTAACAGCAGAAATACTTACACCATACGCCACAATAATATGGAAGTTAAGACTGATATGATTTTCCTCATCAATGTTTACCTGAATTCCTCTTGTAAGGCTTTCCTTCTTAAGCAGATGAACAAGCCCGTCTTTCATATTCACAGCAGCCATACCCACAATACCAAAACATTCAACAGCTACGGTTCCTGCATATTTTGCAATCACTT
Source organism: Dorea sp. YH-dor226 (assembly GCF_039832105.1). NCBI lineage: Bacteria > Bacillati > Bacillota > Clostridia > Lachnospirales > Lachnospiraceae > Dorea > Dorea sp. YH-dor226. The sequence goes on from NZ_JBDOHS010000008.1 coordinate 93,594, forward strand.
CCGGATCAATCGTTACGATTCCCAGATCTGTACTCATACATCCTTTCATATCTTCAACCTCCGATTCTAATCTATCTCATACAGACATAATAATAAGAATATTATACTCTGCTTTTCTTTATATTACAACACGAAAACCGTGGATCGGTTCGTAAGGGCAATAAAAAACCCAGATTCCATAGCGAAATCTGAGTTTTAATTTCTCCTATGCACGCTCAACTTTTCCTGATTTTAAACAAGAAGTACAAACATACATCTTCTTTGTAGCTCCGTTTTCTGTTTTAACACGAACAGACTTTACATTAGATTTCCACATCTTTGGTGTTTTTCTATTAGAGTGGCTTACATTATTTCCAAAGTGAGCACCCTTTTCACAAATAGCACATTTTGCCATGACTGCACCTCCTAACGCTCATAATAAGTTCTTAATACGAACTCGCAACAATAGTTATTTTAACAGAACAATTCACGAATTGCAAGTATTATTTCATATTTTTATAGAAACCCAACTACTTTTTTAACCGCAGAACAGACAATACCCTGCGGCCACACAAAACACAATGCATAAGACTTCCAAAAAAGTATTGGGCAGAACAAATGTCAGTATAATTCCGACTGCCACCCAGAATAAGGCAAATCCGACTACCCGCTTCACGCATGCCACTCCTGCCTTTTTCTCTATCTTATGCACTGCAGTACGCTATTATTCCCCGGAAGCCTCATCCAGGATACTGTTCACATCCTCTTCTGTCATCTTATCTTCCTTTTTGGAAGTAAACCGATCCATAACATCCGGTATCATATCAAGAATCTTGGTCATGGTATCCTGATTCTTGATATTAACAAGTCTGGTATGACCGTTCTGAATCACAAGAACTGCACTTGGCGTCATCTTTCCGCCAATTCCTCCGGCTCCTTTTTCCTTTTTGTCTTCACTATACGCCCCTGCTCCAACTGCAAACGACACATCTACCAGCGGAAGAATGATCGTATCCTCAATATGAATTGCATCTCCGACTACCGTTTTCGTAGATACTACCCCATCCATTCCATGAAACAGAGCTTCTACTGTTCCCTTAAAATTATTGTCTGCCATATTCTTTCCTCCTGTTTTATCTTATAATTCAAAATTCCTGATATCATGATAGGTTTTCCGGACTTCCTTACACCATAACAGATTCCAGAGAAGACATACTGCAGAAATCAGTCTGATACCGCCGCTTACCTCTGCAGAACCTTCCAGAATCTTCTGTTCAAAATCCGGCTGCACATGCAGGTGATCACCGATAAAAGGATAGATGACACTCAAAGCAGCCAACACTTGTCCGGTCATACATGGATCCTCAAATCCATAATGAATATCTGCATGTACCCGTTTCGGTTTCCATCTTCTCAGAAGTTTAAAAGCTTCTTTTTTTACTTTTCGAAATGCCTTCCGATGTACTTCATCCGTCAGAGCCTCTGTAATCTTATTCTTTTTCTCTGATAATAGCTTCATTTTATCACAGATCTTTTGAATTGTACATTTGATCTTCCGGAATATCCCTTTGATCTTATCTCTCAGTCTCTGAATCAACGTTTTCTTTTTCGGATCAGAAGTGCGGTCTTTTCTTTCAATTCCTTCAGATAATCCGGATTTTTCTTCAGCTTTTTGCGGAATGCTTTTGCTACATCCGTCATCTTTTTCCAGCCGTTTTTCTTCCGCAGGCTCTTCTTTTTTTTCTTCCAGACTCTTTTGATCTGTTTCCATTTCTTTTTCAATTTTTTCTGCAAGTTCTTTTGCCAGCTCTTCTTCATCCTCTTCCACCTCTTCTTCAATGGTCACGGAATCCTCCTGTTCATTTTTTAACACCTTCCAGGCGATCCTGATCCGCCAGTTCAGCTTTTTCTCACTGTAAGAAACATCCGCTCTTATCAGATGCAAAAGCCATGTCACCTTTCCGGCAGCCCTGATGGTATCCGGATTGCCTTCACATGAGGCATCAGCACGATATCGGACCGGTACAAAAAGAACAATACAAACCAGTAATACCAGTATCCCCAGTACTACCGCAATTATAATCCCTATGATTTTTAAGATTAATAATAGAATATGTAGCATCTTATTCTTCCTGTTCTTTTTTTAATATATAGGCCCGGATATCCGCTCCTCTGGTCTCATTATACACTTCCTGTGTAATAAGTTCCACTAATTCTACAGCGTCATCATATCCTTTTGCTATTCCAACCACCAGAAAATCATCTTTAGGGAAGCTGGGCTGCAATAATACGATTGAATTATAGATCTCCAGATGATTCGCCTCATTTTGCGCCAGTGTGATAATATGGATATTGGGCTGAAATTTATCTTCTTCCAGCTTACGGATGATCTTCTCTTTCTTTTTTTCCAGTCCTTCCATCAGATACAGATGTCTGTAATATCTCATCTTTTCCGCTCCTTTTTGTGTCTCTTATAGCATACCCGTTTTTCAGATTTTCAGTCGGTTTCAGATTAATAATAATATGCATCAAAAATCTGTTTTGCAATATTCACAGCCTTCGCAGTTCCATCGGAGGATTCAATGATGATGCTAACTACAAGCTCCGGATTCTCTACATTGCTCATTCCGATGAACCATGAATGGTCTTTTTCCTTGTCAGAACTGTACTCAGCAGTTCCCGTCTTACCTGCCGCTGTATAGCTCTGACCCGCAAGCACGGATGCAGTTCCATAATCCACAACACTCTTCATATACTCTTTCAACTGCGCTGCTTCTTCTGTCGTCATTAACTGCCTGTACTCTTCCGGTTCCGTTTCTTTTACGGTCGTTCCGGAATAATTGGTTACTTTGTCGATCAGATATGGTTTCATCAATGTTCCGCCATTGGCGATTGCGGATGTAATCAGTGCCATATGATACGGACTCACCTGTGTCTCCCCCTGTCCCATGGCAGTCATCATCTTTGTCCCGTTTCCTGCAGATGAATCCAGCGTAAAACTGCTCTTACTATAAGACAGATCACATGGAAGCTTGGAGTCAAACAGAACTTCCTTCGCTGTTTTTTTGAAGGAATCCGAATCCAATAACAGTCCGATATTAGAGAATGAAGCGTTACAGGAATATGCAAGACTGTCCTGAAGGTTCAGCTGTCCATGTACATTTCCGTTATAACAGTGAATCGTAATCCCGTCCTGTTCGATCGCCCCTGTACAATTATAGGTGTAAGAAGAATAATCCGGATATTCTCTCATATATTCAAGTGCTGTGACCACTTTGAAAGTCGATCCCGGTGCATACTGCCCCTGCGTCGCACGATTCAGAAGCGCACTGTTTTCATCCGTATTCAGGCTGTCCCAGTTCGCATCGACCGTATTGGGATCATAATCAGGTTTTGATACCATTGCGAGAATCTTACCGGTCTTCGGATCCATTACAACGACTGCACCCTTATAGCTGCCAAGTGCATTATAAGCTGCCTGCTGAAGTGTCAGATCCAGTGTTGTCACTACCGTATCTCCCGTATTTTTCTGATCCTGAAACTCATTCTTTAATTTTTCCAGGAAAAACGCATTGGATGTCAGAAGATCATAATTTGCAACAGATTCAATCCCGGTTTTCCCATGCGTACTGTATCCTACAACATGTGCAAACATATTGCCAAATGGATATTCCCTGATCTCCGAACCATCTTCAGCCACACTGGTCCGGGCCAGAATGTTCCCGTTTTTATCAACGATTTTTCCCCGTGCTACCCGGTCTGCATTCGAGTCCTGTCTTGCATTATACGGACTTCGGATAATGTCAGCACTTTTCTCCACCTGAAAATAGGTAATATATCCCATCAGCACCAGGAATAACGCTACAAAGATATATGTCACCCTAGCGAACTCTTTGTTTCTTTCCCGCTTTGCTCTGGCTTTTTTCTTGTCCTGACGTCTGGCTTCTTTTCGCTCTCTGCGCGGCATTGCTTCCACTTCTTCTTTGCGCTTTCTCCTCTTGTCCGCTTCTCTTTGCTCGTAACCTTTCTTTTTTCTTTCTTTCAATATCGTCTTCCTCGTCTTCCCTTAATATATACAATCCCTGTATAATCGCAAACATGATCAGTGTACTGATCAGCGAACTGCCTCCATAACTTACAAGCGGCAGCGTCACTCCTGTAGAAGGAATGAACTTCACGGCACCGCCAATGGTCAGAAAGACCTGGAATATATAGCAGGTTCCAAGCCCAAGTGCAACCATTTTATAGAACATGTTGTGAAGCTGCATGGCAATATTCAGAAACATGACATAACAGCTGACACAGATCAATATCAGACACAGAGCAAATATCAATCCCATTTCCTCCGAAATCGCAGAAAATATAAAATCTTCTGCCGCTACCGGTATGGTGTCGGGCTGTCCCTGATACAGGCCGGTTCCAAACCATCCCCCGGTTCCGATCGCAAACAGCGACTGCGCCACCTGATAACCTCCGTTATCATAAGATGCAAACGGATCTTTCCACACAATGACTCGCGTCCTCACATGGCTGAACAGATAATAGGCCGCTACAGAGGCAACACTTCCCGCCCCGAGTCCGGCAAGAACATATAACGGCTGATGTGTTGCCACATAAAGCATGACAAGATACACCACAAATATGATCAGTGCTGCTCCAAGATCCTTTGATACTACGAGGATCAATACATGAAATGCTGCAATTGCCGTTGTGATCACAATCTCTTTAAATTCCATGGAACGTTTAAAGCTGGCTGCCACAAAAAATACAAAGATAATCTTTACAAGCTCCGAGGGCTGAATACTGATCCCACCGATTGTAAATCCAAGCATCGCGCCATACGATACCTTACCGACGATCAGTACGATCCCCAGCGAAACGATGCCCGCAGCAGCATACAGAATTCTCCACTCTGAAAGGAACCTGAACTTTCGGATAATAACCGGTATGATCAGACAGAGCGCAATTCCTCCGGCAGCAATAAGATACTGCTTCGATGCCTTATTATAATCCAGTCTTGTGATCATGATAAACCCGATGCTTAAAAGCATACACATATTATTGACTACCAGTCTGGACACTCTGGGATAGATCACCGTATACAGGACGATCGTGGCTCCCAGAAGCGTCACCTGCATCAGATATAATGCCAGGATCTTAATATCATTCTTTTCCAGATACATGACCAGAAAGGCAATCAGATGGATCATAAACATCAGCACATTTTGTTTTCTGAGCATCCTCTTCTTCTTATCCGGATCAAAATATCCAAAGATACTAAAACACAGATACGTATACATCGTAACCAATACAATCATCAGATATTTTGACAATTCTACAATAATATTAACCAACTTTCCACCTACTTTACTCCTCTTTTAAAGTGCCCGCGCGTATATTCCATATCTGGCGGAAGCACTGTCTCTCCACCTGAAAATACATTACCATATATCTCAATCATCTCCCGCACCACATTCGCATCTTCCCGGCAAAAATCCAGCCGGACTTCCGCCGGATGCAGAGCCATGATCTCATCCGCTTTATCGGCAAGATATAATGGCGCCGAATTATAAATGATATTATAGCAATAGCGACAGCATTTTCTCACAGAAAACTGCTTCTGATACCGGTCAGTAATGGAAAGGTATCCTTCTTTTCCATCACATCCTGAACTGCTCTTCTGAATGCATCCTGCCGTGATCATGACAGGCTGATAGCCATACACAGTCAAAGCAGCACCCTCTATATTCAGTGTTTTCAGTTCACGGTCATTGAATTCTGCCGGTGCAGTATATCTGCAAATTCCCTGCTCTTTTGCAAACTGCTTTGCAGACTGGTTCCAGACATACACATTGGAGTCGGAACGGATTTCCTTCGGGTATCCATGCATCTTCAGCCATTCCAGGCTTTCAAGATTCCGCACCATCACACCGTCATATATGGTTACCATCTCGTCATAGATCTTCTCAAACCGGGATATCGCCTGATCTCTGAAGATGTAAGGCATCGCAAGAATATACCGGATTCCCGGCCTTTTTCCTTCCCTGAGCTTTTGTATCATCCTGTCATCCATACCGGACAGACTTTCCACATATATACTCGAAATCCTCTCAGATGTTATCGCCTGTTCAAGCTGTTCTTCATTCTGAACAAGAACCGCAATTTCCGGACACTCCTGCCCGGAAATGACCACTTCTTCCCGGCTGTCCTGAATCTGTCTCATCTCAGGAATCTCTCTGCGATATTCCGCCAGAACCGTCTGTGTCAGACATCGGATCGCCTCTCTTCGCAGTTCATTCAGTGCCTGCATCGGCAGGAAAACATTGCCTTCCATCTGAACCTCAAGTCTGTCAAATGTATATTCTGTGTTGCCGGTTTTTCTGATCTGCTTCTCCACTCTGTCTGCGTCAAGCGGCTGACGCATCGCCTCCTGTACCGGTTCTCCTTCACACATGACCTGTCTGCCCTGATAATTCAATAACAGTTTAGCATTCTGTCCGACAGAAAGTATTAATTTCCCATTAATTTTTTCTTGTAATTTGACTTCTTTCCATTCTGACTCTTCTTTTTTTTCGGTTCCCGGCCTCTGAAACGAAATCATATCTTTTCCGTTATGCTGATGATAGTATCCCTTCGTATATCCTCTCCTCTGATATACACGCAGCAGATCTTCTTTATCCCGCTGAGATACCCGAAATCCATCCTTTCCTTTTGCCAGATACAAATCCGCGTATTTCCGATACATTTTAACAACCGTATAGACGTAGTCCGGCTGCTTCATTCTGCCCTCGATTTTAAAAGAATCTATCCCCGCTTCTATCAGTTCCGGAAGGAAATCAATGGTACACAGATCCTTCAGACTCATGATATCCTCCGGCTTTTTCCCCTGTACACGATATGGAAGACGGCATGGCTGTGCACACTGTCCCCGATTACCGCTTCGGCCTCCGATCATGCTGCTGAGCAGACATTGACCGGAATAGCAGTAACACAACGCACCATGCACAAAGCATTCCATCTCCAGTCCTGTCTTCTGCTTCATCGAACGGATCTCATCCAGCGAAAGCTCCCTGGCAGGTACAACTCTTGTAATCCCGTACTCCTTTACACAGGAGGCTCCAAGGGTATTTGTTATCGTCATCTGGGTACTGGCATGTACGGAAATATCCGGAAACCACTGCCGAATACGCCTCATCACACCGGTATCCTGCACAATCACTGCATCCAGTCCTCTCTGATAATACGGCAGCAGATATTCGTATAATTCATTCAATTCCCAATCTTTCAGAAGCGTATTCACTGTCAGATAGATCTTTCTGCCATGAATATGCACGTAATCAATCGCCTCAAGAAGATCCTCCTGTGACAGATTTCTGGCATATGCTCTCGCTCCGTATCTGCTTCCTCCCAGATACACGGCATCTGCGCCTGCACTGATTGCAGCCCTCAGACTTTCATATGATCCGGCCGGTGCCAGTATTTCTACATTGCTGTCCATACCGTTTCCTTTCTGCTAATCATCTGTTATAGATGTAATCATTTCATGTTCCCTACAGAGTAAAAAAAGCTGTCAAAAGACAGCCTATTTTTTACGATTATTCTTGATCTCCGTTTCAAGCTGTACGATCTTCATCTGCAGCTCTTTATTTTCTTCTTTCAGCTTGTCCATTGCCTTTTCTGCATTTTCCAGCTTAATCTGAACGGAAATCAATTCATGCTTCAGATCATACATTTCTTTATCTTTTGCTTCTATATCACTTTCCAAAGTGCCTCCCTGTTTCTTGGCCTTAAAGTAATCATCCGCAATATTCAGCGCCAGAAGAATACTTCTCGTCTCAGCACTTTGCTTACGATATCCTTCACTATTACTGCATTCCTCTATCTTGTGATTCAGATAAGTGGATACTTTCTGCAGATAATCTTCACTTTCAAATCCGCTTAAAGTAAACACCTTGCCTCCTATTAATACTTCCGTATAGTTTTTTGATGATGCCATAAGAAGCCTCCTCGAACTTTCTATAATTTCTGATAACTATTATAAACTAATCTCGAATAAAAACCAACTGTTTTTCGTTATTTTTGAATCAAAATGCCCAGATGTACATATGCATGGTCTGTTACGATCCGCCCTCTTGGGGTTCTCTGTATAAATCCGTTTTTCAGAAGATATGGCTCATACACATCCTCGATCGTTCCCGCATCTTCACCAATGGCAGCTGCAAGTGTGTCCAGTCCGACCGGACCTCCCTGAAACTTTTCAATCATGGTGAGCAGGATTCCACGGTCTGTCTGATCCAGTCCTTCCTTATCCACATCCAGAAGATCCAGTGCATAATCTGCAACCTCTTCTGTAATATAGCCATCATATTTGACCTGTGCAAAATCACGCACACGCTTCAGCAGACGATTGGCAAGTCTCGGAGTACCTCTCGACCTTCTTGCGAGTGCATAAGCACCTTTTTCATCAATTCCAACATCCAATACCTGCGCGGATCGAACAATGATTGCCTTCAGTTCTTCAATCGTATAGAATTCCATACGATTTACCACACCAAACCGATCCCGAAGCGGGGCAGTCAACATTCCCGCTCTTGTCGTTGCACCCACAAGAGTAAACTTCGGCAGATCCAGGCGAATCGATCTTGCACCGGCACCTTTTCCGATCATGATATCGATTGCAAAGTCCTCCATCGCCGGATACAATACCTCTTCCACCTGACGGTTCAGCCGGTGAATCTCATCAACAAACAACACATCCCCCTCCTGAAGATTATTCAGGATTGCCGCCATATCTCCGGGTTTTTCAATCGCCGGACCGGACGTGATCTTCATATTAACATTCATTTCATTTGCAATGATTCCTGCAAGCGTTGTCTTTCCAAGCCCCGGAGGCCCATAAAAAAGTACATGATCCAGTGCCTCATTTCTCGCTTTCGCCGCTTCAATGTAGATCTTCAGCATCTCTTTTGCTTTTTCCTGTCCGATATAATCTTCCAGAAGCTGCGGTCTTAAATGATTTTCAAATCTCTGATCTTCTTCCAGATTCTCTGTTGTGATAATTCTTCTGCTCATCTCATCTTCCACCCTGTACTAAAACATCATTTTTCTGAGTGCCTGTTTCAATACTTCCTCTACTTTCATGTCTTCCGTGATCTCAACCTGTTTTACCGCTTTCAAAGCCTCTGTACTTCCATACCCCAGTGCAGTCAGAGCCTGCACTGCTTCACTCTGTACTTCCGCATAGCCTGCATCAGAAGTTCCGGAAACCGAAGACATTTCGCCATCTGAGATATGCTCCAGTGCATCCTCCAGCTTCAGCTTATCCTTAAGTTCCAGGATCAGTTTTTCAGCCGTCTTCTTTCCAATCCCCGGAGCTGCCTGGATCGCTTTTACGTCATTGGATGCCACTGCGAATCTCAGATCATCCGGACTGAGCGCAGACAAAATTCCAAGTGCACCTTTCGGGCCGATTCCATTTACCCCGATCAGCATACGGAACACGGACAACTCATCCCTCGTCAGAAAACCGTACAGCTGCATCATATCTTCTTTTACATGCAGATATGTGTGAATCTTTACTTCTTTTCCTGTACGCGGCAGCATTCCCATGGCTCGTCCTGCCATATAGACTCCATATCCTATGCCTCCCACATCAATTATAACCCGTTCCTCTTCCATCGCCGCAAGAGTTCCCCGTACATATGCAATCATAACTCCTCCTAAAATCTTATATTCTTCAGTCTTTTTAACATTTCATTCGATAATATCCCAATCAAAAGCCCTGTCACAAGCCCTGCAATCATCAGGACCGGAAAATAGTACGCTACACTGAACGTCTCAACAACCAGCATTGCTACTGTCATCTGTCCGACATTATGAAAAACGCCTCCTGCCACACTGATTCCCATGACACTGAAACTGTTCCGACGCTTCAGCAGTGCCATCACAGACAGACTCAGAAGTCCTCCCGCCAGGCTGTAAAGAATACTGAAATAATTTCCGAATATAAATCCGGAAAGAAGTATCCGAACGATCGATAACAGATATACCTCCTGCAGAGGAAGCTTATATAAAGCAACTACGATGATCAGATTAGCCAGCCCCAGCTTCACTCCCGGAATTCCAAAATTGATCGGAATCAGGGTCTCCACATAACTGAAGATCAGTGCAAGTGCAGTAAAAACGCCAAAATATGCCACTCTGCTTTTCATGATCTCCTCCTAATTTGTAACAGCATCATACACACTTTGTTCGCTGCTTTTTACTTCTATAACAACTTTATTCGGCAGACAGATAATGCTTTCTCCATTCTTCGACACTGCTTTCTGATGAACACACAGCTTATCCGGACAATCCGCCTCTGTCATATCGGCTTTTCCCTCTTTAATCTGAAGAATATTCGTCCCGCCATTGATTTCTATCGTCTGCTCTTCAGAAAGACGGTAGGTCCCCTTTTCCTCTCCATCAACCTTAACAACCACGATCCCATCATCAACATTCTGCATTCTTTCATGCAGCAGGTATGCTAATGCTGCAATACAGATAATTCCCAGGATCAGAATCAGGTCATTTCTTTTCCATCTATTATTCATAGCTCTACCTCATTTTCGTCTACGCCTTATTCTAGCACAAGAATTCCTCCTCAGCAACAAGGAACCTGGGATTCATTTTTTCCTGATTCCATGCTATAATACCTGTGTCAAAAATAACGTCTGCATATACAGACGATCTGATAAGGAGTGATTTCATATGAAATACAGACGAATCATTGCGATTCTGGCTGCTCTTATGCTTCTCCTGTCCGGATGCAGTATGTCAAAAAAGCAGGAAAACCAGACATATACCGACACTCTGTTTGATACCGTCATTAAAGTACAGATTCTGGATTCTGTTGATTCAGAAGTATTGGAAGGCTGCAAAGAATTATGTCAAAAATATGACACCATGTTTTCGAATCGAATCGAAGACAATGAAATTTCCAGAATCAACAATGCAAAGTGCAATCCGGTCGAGGTATCGGATGAGACCCTTACACTGATTAAAACCGGCATTTACTATAGTGAATTATCTGATGGTGCATTTGATATCACCATTTCCCCGGTCTCCATGCTCTGGGATTTTAAATCCGAAAGCCCTTCTGTTCCATCCCAAGAAACGATTGAAGAAGCTGTAAGCCATGTTGACTATCACAATATCGTAATTGAAGGGAATACTGTGCAGCTGACAGATCCGCAGGCCGGCATTGATGTCGGTGCTCTGGCCAAAGGATATATTGCTGACCGGCTAAAGGAATATCTGCAGGAAGAAGGCGTCGAACACGCACTGATCAATCTTGGTGGAAATGTACTTGCCATGGGAACCAAAACAGACGGATCCGACTATAACATCGGTATCCAGAAGCCCTTTGATGAAACCGGAGAACCTGTTACAGCCGTAAAAATTGCGGATGAATCCGTTGTAACATCCGGTATCTATCAGCGCTATTTTGAACAGGACAATATCCTCTATCATCACATACTGGATCCCCGAACCGGCTATCCGTGTGAAAATAATCTCTACAGCGTTTCCATCATCACAGATTCTTCTCTGACCGCAGATGCCCTCAGTACCACCTGCTTTCTTCTCGGTTATGAAAAAGGCATGGAACTGATCAATCAGCTGGACGATGTAGATGCTGTTTTTATTACAGATGATGAAACCATACATTACTCTGATAACTTCCAGAACTGAAATACAATTGAAAAAGCAGGGACTGTTGAAACTCGATCCATTTCAACAGTCCCATTTTTATTGCTCTTTTTCTGAAATTATTCCTTTTGAAATTCTTACATTCCACTTACAATCGCTGCTCCGAAGATAGCAGCAAATACGATATATACCACCAGAATCACTGCCATAATAGCCAGATTCGCACGACAATAATTTCTCCTGTTCACATTACCGTTTTTACTGAACGCCCATACCAAATACAGAATAATCCCCGCACATGGAATGAACGATGCAAGAATTGTCAATACCCAGTCACCCATTGACATCGGGCTGGTGTCCATTGTCGGCTGAGGAACCGATGGATTCCCGCCATTATTGTAATTATAGTCAAAATTGTCCTGGTATCCCTGATTTGTCTGCATGTTATTATTTTCATCCATTGTAAGATCCCCTCCTTATTTTACTCCTGTCTGTTATTCTACCATGGAACGATTCTTTCTGCAATCAGATTTACCGTACTCCTGTGATCGCCTTTCTAAGCATCAGGCACATATTATTATAATAATAACTCATCGGAGGTTCTCCCGGAAAAAACCGCAGCATTCGCCAGATATAGAAAACAATCATACCTGCAACTATCATAACCAGCAGATGCTTCATGTATTTTCCCATGTCGCGCAGAAGAATATACCTGTTCCACAAAAGCAGAAAAAAATAACCAACAACAGCATAGACAAATGGATGCATGTTCCATGCACCTTCAAGATCCAGATGAAGCAGACACACCGCTGCCCTTGTAAGTCCGCATGCCGGGCATGGATAGCCTGTCAGCCAGACCATAGGACACATACTGTGCAGAAACAGTTTCAGATATGCAAAATAGGCGATTATAATTATAATCGCCCATTTTAAATCTTTGATATCACTCTTCAAACGAGAATATGCATCACAGATCATTTGATGAAAAGTCCGTTTCATATCTTCATCCAAATCCTAAAGAATGATCTTCTTCGGACATTTCTCTGCACAAGCACCACAGTTTGTACATTTTTCAGGATCGATATGTGCAACATTACCTTCTACCTTAACGGCTTCAAACTGGCAGACTTTCTCACACATCTTACATCCGATACATCCGACAGAACAAGCCTGCATTACGGCTTTACCTTTATCTCTTGAGCTGCACTGTACCAGATGCTTCTGTTCATACGGAACCAGCTCAATCAGCTTCTTTGGACATACTGCAATACATTTTCCACATGCTTTACATGCTTCTTTGTCTACTACAGCCACACCGTCTACGATATGGATTGCATCGAACGGACAGGCCTTCACGCAGCTGCCTTCTCCGAGACATCCGTAATTACATGCCTTCGGACCGCCGTCCTGCATCATATTGACCATCGTACAGTCTTTCAGGCCATGATACTCATATTCCTGTTTTGCCTTATCACAGGTTCCGGCACATTTTACAAAAGCCACCTGATGTACCTGTTCGCCTGCAGCAATTCCCATGATCTCTCCGATCTTTGCCGCAACCGGAGCTCCGCCGACCGGACATCCGCCCACTTCAGCTTCTCCCTTTACGATCGCAGCGGCAAGGCCGGAACAACCAGCGTAGCCACAACCACCACAGTTGTTTCCCGGAAGTACTCCGAGAATTGCTTCTTCTCTCTCATCTACTTCTACTGCAAATTTCTTACCAGCGATTCCGAGGAACACACCAATGAATAACCCGGTGCCGCCTACGATTACCGCAGCAAGAATAATTCCTGTAACACTCATTGTTATGCCTCCTCTTATAATAATCCTGAGAATCCGCAGAACGCGATCGCCATCAGACAAGCCGTAATCAGAACGATCGGAGTTCCCTGGAAGGATTCTGATATGTCGTTATACTCAATCTTCTCACGAATTCCTGCCATGATCACAATTGCGATCAGGAATCCGACAGATGTACCAACTCCATTGATCACACCCTCAAGAAGTGTATATTCCTTCTGTACGTTCGTAAGTGCTACACCAAGAACCGCACAGTTTGTTGTGATCAGAGGAAGATATACTCCCAATGCATTATACAATGGAGGCATCGCTTTTTTCAGGAACATCTCTACGAACTGTACCAGTGCAGCAATGATCAGAATGAAAACGATCGTCTGCAGATACTCGAATCCAAGCGGTGTCAGAATAAATTTATAAATTAAACCTGTTACAAATGAAGCAATTGTGATAACGAATACAACCGCACCACCCATTCCGGCAGCAGTGTCTACCTTCTTGGAAACACCAAGGAACGGACAGATTCCCAGGAACTGGCTGAGTACGACGTTATTCACAAGAGCGGAACCAATTGCAATAATCAATAATTCTTTCATCTATGTACTCCTCCTACTTTTCATTTCCTGTTGGGAACACTTTTCCTTCACATCCACCGCAGGAAGCACAATCTGTGCCACATCCCTGAGGTGCTGCAATCTTCTTGCCTTTCTTCTCTGCATTCTTGCGGATCTTGTTCATAGCCGCAACAAGGAATGCAAGTACCAGGAATGCTCCCGGAGGAAGAATGAAGATTGTAACCGGAACATATCCGCCTACACCGGCAGCGGTATCTGCAAGAGGAAGAATCTGTGCTCCGAAGATAGCGCCAGTACCGATCAGCTCACGGACAATACCGATACAGGTAAGTCCGAATGTAAATCCAAGTCCCATACCGATTCCATCAAAGATAGAAGGAATTACCGGATTCTTAGACGCATAACTTTCTGCACGTCCAAGAATGATACAGTTAACTACGATCAGAGGAATATAAATTCCCAGTGAATCATACAGACTTGGAACGAAACCTTCCAGAAGGAACTGTACAATTGTAACGAAAGATGCTACGACTACGATAAACGCCGGCATTCTGACAGAATCCGGAATAATCTTACGCAACATGGAAATCAACATGTTGGACAGCACAAGTACGACCGTTGTAGAAAGGCCCATACCTACACCGTTCATGGCGGATGTTGTTACCGCCAGGGTCGGACACATACCTAACATCAAAACGAAGGTAGGATTTTCTTTGATCAGACCGTTATATACTCTTTCAGTACATTTATTCATCTCTAACTACCTCCTATTGAAATGCATTCTGGTAATAACCAAGGGCTGCATTCACAGCACCGGTTACTGCTCTTGAAGTAATCGTTGCACCGCTTAACGCATCGATCGGTTCTCCGTCTCCGCCGTCTTTGGATACTACAAATTTTTCTGCCTGTTTTCCTTCATACTGACCATAGAATGCCGGCTCTGTCGCTTTCATTCCAAGTCCGGCAGTCTCGCTGATGGACAGAATGGAAACTCCGTTCACCGTACCATCTGCTGTGATACCAACTGTAATCTGAATGCTTCCTCCAAATCCGTCCTTATCGGTCGTTGTGATAACGTATCCCTCTTCACCAACGATACATACTTCATCAATTGTTGCGTTTACACCCATATCAGCGATTGCTTTATCTGCAGCAGCCTGATCAACCTCTGTTGCCTCAAATTCTTCCAGATCCGCCTCAGGAAATACAGCCTGCCATGCTTCCTTTTTCGCACTTTCCTGTACCTGAGCAATCGGATCTTTCGTAATCTCATATACGACACCGAGTGCAAGGCCTGCTATCAAAGTAATCATTGTAAGGATCAATGTATTTTTTACAATCTTATTCATTATTTCTCTCCTCCTTTACCGAATGGTTTTGGAAGAGTAACCTTCTCGATCAACGGAACTAAAAGGTTACTGATGATGATCGCATAGGAAACACCCTCTGCGGAAGCACCAAAGAGACGGAACAGTCCGGTCAGGACGCCCAGCAGGACACCGTATACATACTGTCCTTTCTTCGTGATCGGTGATGTAACATAATCAGTAGCCATAAACCATGCACCGAGCATCAGACCGCCTCCACACAGATGTGCTGTAATATACTGTGGATCAAAGAATCCAATCTCCGGATTCGCAAAATGTCCAAAGATACCAATAAAGATCACAAATGACACGATATAAGTTCCCGGAATCCGAAGATCAATGATTCCCAGAAGAATCAGGAAGATCGCACCGATGATAATTGCGATCACAGATGTTTCTCCGATCGTTCCCGGAATTGTTCCGATCAGCATATCCATACTGTTCACAGCCTCTCCACTCTTCAGAGCAGCAAGAGGAGTCGGACCCGTCACACCATCATATACAAATGTAGTCATCTGACTTGTAAATGAAATCAACAGGAAACATCTTGCACCCAGCGCCGGGTTCATGAAATTCTGTCCCAATCCGCCAAACAACTGTTTTACGATCAGGATTGCAAAGATACTTCCGAGAGCGCCCATCCACCAAGGTGCTGTAGGCGGCATGTTAAGTCCAAGCAATAATCCTGTAACAACTGCACTCCAGTCACCAACCGTGATCTTTTTGTGCATCAATCTTTCATATATGTACTCTGTCAGAACTGCCGTTACCGTTGTGGTAATCAACATTCCAAGTGCCGGCAGTTTAAAGTTCCATACACCAAACAAAGCAGCTGGCAACAGTGCAACGGTTACCATTAACATAATGTTGCTTGTGGTAGCTTTGGAACGTATATGTGGTGAAGATGACATTTTTAAATTGTTCTCACTCACGTTTGTTCACCTCTTCTTCTTTCTGATTTATTTTTTCTTCTTGCGGTTTGCTAAAGCAATCTTTCTCATAGATCCAATCGCCTGTTTCAGCGGACGCTTAGCAGGACAGACAAAACTACAAGAACCACATTCCATACATTCCAGTCCCTCATGAGCTGTAAACGTTGCTTCATCCTGACGTTCCGCATAATCGGCAAGTCTTGACGGAATCAGACGGCTCGGACATGCATCCACACATCGTCCGCAGTTAATACATGCGGAAGGCTCAAACTTCGCAACTTCGTCTTTTGTAAATCCAAGAATGGAAGAAGATGTCTTGGTAACCGGAACATCAAGCGTGAACATGGAGAATCCCATCATCGGACCACCAGAGATCAGTTTTTCCGGTTCTGTCTTAAATCCGCCTGCTGCTTCAACCAGTTCCTGCTGATTGATACCAAATGGTACTCTGAAGTTTCCTGGTTCTGCCACTGCATCACCACTTACAGTAACAACACGCTCCATAGACGGTTTACCTTCTGCCACTGCCTGATAGATGCTCACAAGTGTAGCTACGTTGTCTACAACACACCCTGCATCTGCAGGAAGCATTGCAGAGTTAATTGCTCTTCCTGTTGTAGCATAAATCAGCTGACGCTCACCACCCTGTGGATACTTCGTCTTAAGCGCAAGCACTTCCATACGTGGTTCATCTTTTGTAAGCTCTTTTAATTTTTCAATACAATCCGGCTTATTATCCTCTACACCAAACAGTCCCTTCGCATTATCAAACAGCTTCAGGACAATCTTCATTCCACCGACCAGTTTCTCCGGGGTCTCCATGATCGTTCTGTAATCTGCAGTAATATAAGGTTCACATTCCGCACAGTTTGCAATAATATAGTCAATCTTATCCGGTTCCTTCGGTGACAATTTTACTCTTGTCGGGAAACCTGCACCACCCATACCTACAACGCCGGCATTGCCAATCGCGTTCAGGATCTCTTCCTTGCTCATCTCTTCCAGCGGTTTCACTGCAGGATACTCTACTTCCTGATATTCCCCATCATTCTCAATTACAATACTATTTACAGTTCCCCCTGTTGGATTCAGATGTGGAGCAATTGCTTTGACCTTACCAGAAACTGATGCATAGATAGGCGCGGATACAAATCCTCCGGCTTCAGCGATCATCTGGCCCTTTAATACATGATCGCCAACAGCCACTACCGGAGCTGCAGGAGCGCCGATGTGCTGGGACATTGGATATACCAGATCGCCCTTAGGTTTTACGTCGACAATCGCCTTATCTTTAGCCAGGCTCTTGCCGTCATCCGGGTGGATACCACCCTTAAATGTTAACAATGCCATCCTTTTTTCCTTCCTTCCTTTTTTCTCTTTATATACTATACAAGAATTTCCCCCGATTATCCAGTAGATACGGACAAATCCTTTGTATATTTCCAAATACATCTTGTCGATTTTTTAACATAGAAAAGATAGAGGCATAGTGCCTCTATCTTAATATAATCGGTATTCAAAGTTCGCTTTCTGATTATTATTCAGCAGCACTTTCATCCACATTTTCTGTCTCCGCTTTCTCTTCAGCAACCGGCTCAAGAGCCTTCATGCTCAAGCTGATCTTCTTTTCAGCTTCATTCAGGTCAACAACCTTTGCAGTGATCTCCTGTCCTACTGACAGAACATCTGACGGTTTATCAACATGCGCTCTGGAAATCTGAGAAACATGAAGAAGTGCATCCACACCCGGTGCCAGTTCTACGAATGCACCAAAATCCGTCATTCTTGCAACTTTACCTGTAATAACAGTTCCAACAGCATAATCTGCTGCTGCATTTGCCCATGGATTTGTCTCAGGGAACTTCAGGCTTAATGCGATCTTTGTCTCATGAATATCTTTGATCATAACTTCAACTTTCTCGCCTACCTGGAATACTTTCTTAGGATTTTCCACACGTCCCCAGGACATTTCAGATATATGAAGAAGTCCGTCAACACCACCAAGATCAATGAATGCACCGAAATCTGTCACATTCTTAACAGTTCCTTCCATTCTGTCGCCAACCTGGATCTTCTCAAACAATTCTTTCTGCTTTTCTGCACGTTCAGCAACCAGAAGCTGTCTTCTGTCACCGATCACGCGATTTCTTCTGGGATTAAATTCACTGATTACGAATTCAATCTCCTGATCCTGATATTTGCTCAGGTCTTTTTCATAAGTATCAGACACAAGACTTGCAGGGATGAATACTCTTGCTTCATCAACCACTACGCTTAATCCACCGCCAAGGATCTGAGCGACCGGAGCTCTCAATACTTCATGATTCTCAAAAGCTTCTTTTAATCTTTCATTTCCCTTTTCAGCAGCCAGTCTCTTATATGTCAGCAGAACCTGACCTTCTCCGTCATTCACCTTTAATACTTTTGCGGACATCTTGTCACCAACAGAAACCATTGTTGTAAGATCGGCATTTGTTTCATTGGTGTACTCGCTTCTTGTAATGATACCGTCTGCCTTGTAACCTATATTCAAGATGATCTCATCAGGTTTTACATCGATGACTGTACCATCTACAACCTCTCCGTTTCTAATTGTTTTAAATGAATCTTCCAACATTTGTTCAAAAGTTAATTCTGACATTATTTTGAACCTCCTCAATTATTTTCTTGGGCGTGGATGCCCCTGCTGTAATACCTACTGTTTCCACGGACCTTAATTGATTCATATCCAAATCGTCAAGTGTCTGTATATAGTACGTATTCAAACATTCTTCTTTACAGATTTCAAATAACTTCTGAGTATTTGAACTACGCTTATCTCCTATCACAACCATAGCATCTACTCTCTCTGCAATGTGACGCGCTTCTTCCTGCCGTTCTTTCGTCGCATTACAAATCGTATTTAAAACAATTATATCATACCCCTTTTTTGAGATAATTTCAACTAAATCTTTGAATTTATTGTAGTTAAATGTCGTCTGTGCTACGATGCATATCTTTCCTGCATTTTCTTCAAGATGAAACTTCTGCGCATCCTCTGCCGTCTGTATTACAGTAACACGATCGCCGGCCCATCCGCGAATCCCCTGAACCTCAGGATGCTCGCCATTTCCGATAATAATAACATGCGTTCCCTCGGCGCTTTCCTCTTCCACAATTTTATGAATCTTCTTTACAAACGGACAGGTTGCATCCACACAGGTCAGTCCCCTTTTTTCTATCTTTTCACAGATATATCTTGGAACCCCGTGCGAGCGAATCACCACAATTCCCGATTCAACCGCATCCAGTTCCTTCTCATTACAGAGCACTTCCACTCCCTGTTTTTGCAGATCTCTGATGACTTCTTCGTTATGAATGATGGGACCATAAGTATAGATTTTCTCCCCCTCATGCTCCCGGGCCTGTGCATAGACCGTATCTACTGCCCGTTTTACCCCGAAGCAGAAGCCGGCAGTTTTTGCAAGTTCAATCTTCATGATTCCATTCTTATCCTTTCGATGTTATTCACACAGTTTTACGATCGCATCTACCACTTCTTCGATCGTCATGCGGGAACTGTCTACCAGAACTGCATCTTCTGCCTGCTTAAGAGGTGCGATCTCTCTTGTCATATCACGGTGATCTCTCTGCTCAATATCTGCTTCAATTTCCTTAAGATCACATGCGATTCCCTTTTCACAGAGTTCATCGTAACGTCTTTTTGCTCTTGTCTGAACACTGGCTGTCAGAAACACCTTAACATCCGCATTCGGAAGCACACAGGTTCCGATATCTCTTCCATCCATGATTACATTCTGCGTCCTGGCAAGATTCTGCTGTAATTCCAGAAGCTTTGATCGCACCTGAGGAATTGCAGATGTGACAGATGCCATATTTCCCACCTCTTCATCCCGCAGTCTGGAGGTGATATTTCTTCCATTCAGATACACCTGCTGTACCCCATTTTCATACTGGATTGTCACCTCAGCATCCTGACATGCCAGAATTACTTTTTCTGTCTCATTCGCCTGAATTCCCTGATCCAGAAAATGAATCGCAAGCCCACGGTACATTGCTCCCGTATCAACATAGATGTAACCCTTTTTCTGCGCTACCAGTTTTGCTATCGTGCTCTTCCCCGCACCTGCCGGTCCGTCAATCGCCACATTATATCCCATGATTCTTTCTCCTCATTATTACTTTTTCTTTTTTTCTGCAACACTCACCTGTTCAATTCCTTTTTTCACTCCGTGACATTTTTCCAAAAGGTACTGTTTAAACTCTTCTATATCCGCATCCAGAATTCCATTTTTCAGAATCGCGAAAAATCTCTGTCCGCCTTCTTCTGAATTCACGATCATTGCAATAACTTCCTCGCTTTCAATGATTCTGGCAACATTTCTGTAATGAAGTGTCTGTGAGTTTCCATGCACATGACTGATCCAGCATTCTTCATAAAAGTCAATTTTCACTTCCGCCGGTTTTTTCCATTTTTGCATTCTCTTTTCATAGATTGTTTCTGCATCACCCGTCGCTGCCAGAAATTCCATTTTTTTACCAATCGTCTTTCCGACGATCTGTGCAGCCGCAAACACAAGTGCCCATATCACGAGAAACTTCAATGCAAAAAGAAAGATCTCTCCAATATTTCTTTTCAGAACATCCGTATTCAGCAGCATAATGGTCAATACAAACAGCCCGCCTGTCGTGACAACCATTCGATATGTTTTTGGTATTTTCAGCAAACCATTCACTTTCATATACTCGGTCAGTACTTCCTGTGTTTCTACATACTTGAACTGATATTTTCCCTTCATACTTTTCTCCTTCGTATCAATCTATATTGTTTCCCGCCGCATAGGCAGTGGACCATGCAATCTGCAGATTAAATCCACCCGTCAATGCATCCAGGTCCAGTACTTCCCCCGCAAAGTAGACACCCTTCACCAGTTTTGACTCCATAGTACCCGGATCAACCTCTTTTGTCCGGACACCTCCCCTGGTAATGATTGCCTCATTATAATCACGAAGACCTGTCAGCGTCATGGAAAAATGCTTGATCAGATTCACAAAATAACTTCTCTCTTCCTTCGATATCACATTTACTTTTTTCTCCGATGGTATCCCGCTTAATCCAAGCATTACCGGAATTAATTTGGAAGGGAACAGACTTCCGATCGCATTTTTGAACTGCCGGTTCTGATTCTCTTCAAACTCTTTCAGGATACGGCGATCCAGCTGTTCTGCCGACAGTGCTGGTTTCAGATCGATACTCAGTTGAAGTTCCTTTTCTTTCAATTTTTTACCCACATAACTGCTTGCACTTAAGATCAGAGGTCCGCTGACTCCATAATGAGTAAAAAGCATCTCACCAAACTCATCATAGAGCTTCTTTTTCCCGTCACATATCGTCACATTGACATTTTTAAGAGACAGTCCCTGCAATTCTTTTACCCAGGGTTCCTTCGTCTCCATCGGAACCAGCGATGGCATACATTCCGTAATCTGATGCCCCAGTGCTTCTGCAAACCTGAAACCATCTCCGGTAGAACCTGTACTTGGATAAGACAAACCTCCGGTTGCAATGATACATGCATCACCATGCACATTTCTCCCATCTTCCAGCACAACAGAGTGGAACACACCTTCTTTTTCAACAATTTCTTTTACCGTTGTATTCAGGAAAACCTGAACTCCCAGAAAATGCATCCGTTCTGACAGAGCACGGATGACATCCGAGGAATGGTCTGATACCGGGAACACTCTCTCCCCACGTTCAATCTTCGTCCGAAGCCCAAGCGACTCGAAGTAAGCAATCGCATCCTGATTCGTAAAGCCATAAAAACTGCTGTATAAAAATTTGGAATTGGAGATCACTGCCCGAAACAGTTGTTCCATATCACAGGCATTGGTCAGGTTACATCTTCCCTTTCCGGTAATGAACAGCTTTTTACCCAGTTTTTCATTTTTTTCAAACACAAGGACTTCATGTCCACTCTCCGCTGCAGCCAAAGAAGCAAACATACCGGCAGCACCGCCGCCCACGATCAGTACTTTACTCATCTTCTTTATCCTCATTCTCTCTTACTGATGTTCCCGACAGTTCCATCGTATCTCCAACCATGTTCAGTTCATCCTTACTGTATACCTGATATTCGTCCCAGATTTCTTCAAGTGTCTCCAGTGTTGTAATGACCTCTTTCTGTTTCTTCATACAAAGTGCAACTACCAGCGCATTCACAACACTCAAAGGCGCAACCAGTGAATCCACGATCGAAGCCATATCGCTTCTTGCAATCAGATTACAGGAAGAATACAGTGTCATCGGCGAATGGATACTGTCTGTCAGCGTAATAACTGTAGCCTTCCGGTTACTTGCAAATTCCAGCGCCTTCAATGTACGCATAGAATATCTTGGAAAACTGATCCCTATAATCACATCTTTTTCACTGATCCGAATCAACTGCTCAAAGATCTCGCTGGAACTGTTAGTATTGACAACCGTCACATTTTCACAGATCAGATTCAGATAAAAGCTCAAAAAGCTGGCAAGTGGAGAACAGCTTCTGATACCGATCACATAGATTCTTTTTGCTTTCAGTATGGTATCTACAGCCATTTCAAATGCATCGTGATCAAGCGTCTCCATTGTAAGCTTGATCTTTTCAATATCTGACTGAAGTACGGAAGCCAGGATCTCGCCCTGACTGATCCTTCCATAAGTAACTTCCATTCTCTGAATGGAATTCAGTTTCGTCCGAACCAGTTCACCAAGAGCCTTCTGGAATTCCGGATATCCTTCATATCCGAGCGCAGTCGCAAATCGAACGACCGTCGATTCACTGACACCGACTTCCTCTCCCATCTTTGCCGCCGTCAGAAATGCGGCTTTATCATAGGCTTTCCGAATATAATCGGCCAGTTTCTTCTGACCTTTACTAAACTTCGGATAACCGTCATCTATTTTTTTCAATAATTCATTCTTGCTTCCCATTTAGCATTACCTTCCTACCAGACATCGTTTCTATTATATAGCCTTGTGGGAGAATAATCAAGTAGAGAACCCCGAGTCCGACATGATAGACAAAAACCGGAAAACAAGTTAAACGAACTTGATTTCCGGTCTCATCTGTTTATTTATCCCTGTCAGCAATCCGTTCCTATACCGGATAGCTTCCATTCTTGGTATCTGCCATCTCAGTATCTACCTTTGTCTGCTGTGCGGCTCTGTATTTAAAGAAGTCAACAGCCACCTGCGGGAACAGTGCATAAGAAAGCACGTCCTCATCCTGCTGAATCCACTGTCCACATTCCTTGCGCAGAGTATCCAGTTCGTCCGGAATCAGATCTGCAGGACGGCAGGTAATAACTTCTGCATCTTTTCCAAGAACCTTTTCCTTCACTTCTTCGTTGAACGGTTTAACAGTCTCACCATATTTTCCGCTTAAGATATCTTTTGTCTCTTTTGTAGCCATCTTATAACGTTCGCCCATCAGAACATTAAACACTGCCTGTGTACCGACGATCTGAGAAGACGGTGTTACAAGCGGCGGCTCTCCAAGGTCTTTACGCACTCTTGGAACCTCTTCAAGTACATCGTAGAACTTATCCTCTGCACCCTGCTCCTTTAACTGAGAAGTCAGGTTAGATAACATACCTCCCGGCACCTGATACAGCAGAGTCTTGATATTAACTCCCATATTCTTCGGATTCAGAAGTCCGCTTTCCAGAGCTTCATCACGAATCGGACGGAAGTAGTCTGCAATCTCAGAAAGAAGTTTCTGATCCAGTCCTGTATCGTACGGAGTATCTTTAAATGTCTCTACCATAACTTCTGTTGCAGGCTGAGATGTTCCCAGTGCAAATGGAGACATCGCAGTATCAATGACATCAACACCGGCCTCTACTGCTTTCAGATAGGTCATGGAAGCAACACCTGATGTATAATGTGTATGAAGCTGAATCGGAAGATCCACTGCTTCTTTCAGCGCTCCGATCAGTTCCGTTGCCTTATATGGTACCAGAAGTCCGGCCATATCCTTGATACAGATAGAATCTGCTCCCATATCCTGGATTCTCTTGGCAATATCCACCCAGTACTCTAATGTATAAGCATCTCCCAATGTATAGGAAAGTGCCACCTGAGCCTCTGCTTTTTCTTTGTTTGCTGCCTTTACAGCTGTCTGCAGGTTACGCAGATCATTCAGACAGTCAAAGATACGGATGATGTCAATTCCGTTTGCAACAGATTTCTGTACAAAATATTCCACCACATCATCTGCATATGGACGGTATCCGAGAATATTCTGTCCACGGAATAACATCTGCAGCTTTGTATTCTTGAATCCATCACGGAATTTACGAAGTCTGTCCCATGGATCTTCTTTTAAGAAACGAAGAGATGCGTCGAATGTAGCACCACCCCAACATTCTACAGAGTGGTATCCTACTTTGTCCATTTTTTCAATAATCGGAAGCATCTGTTCGGTTGTCATACGTGTCGCGATCAGAGACTGATGCGCATCACGCAGAATGGTTTCTGTAATCTTTACCGGTTTTTTCTCTATTCCAGCCATTTTCTTTCCTCCTAATATTCAATCTCTCTTATACGCCTACACCAAAGATTGCCATAAATGTTCCGGCAGCAACGGCTGTACCGATAACACCTGCAACGTTTGGTCCCATAGCATGCATCAGAAGGAAGTTTGTCGGATCAGCTTCTGCTCCAACCTTCTGTGATACTCTGGCTGCCATCGGAACTGCGGATACGCCGGCAGAACCGATCAGTGGGTTAACCTTTCCATGCGTTGCAATACACATTAGCTTACCGAATATTACACCGGCAGCTGTACCAAATGCAAATGCAATCAGTCCGAGAACAACAATCTTAATCGTAGCAATATTCAGGAATGCCTCTGCACTCGTCGTAGCACCTACTGAAGTTCCCAGCAGGATAACTACGATATACATCAATGCATTGGAAGCCGTCTCTGTCAGCTGTCTTACAACTCCTGATTCACGGAACAGGTTACCAAGCATCAGCATACCAACCAGTGGTGCAGTCGTAGGAAGAATCGTACATACAACGATCGTTACGATAACCGGGAACAGAATTCTTTCCAGCTTAGATACCGGTCTTAACTGCTCCATCTTGATCTTACGTTCTTTCTCTGTTGTAAGAAGCTTCATAATTGGCGGCTGAATAATCGGTACCAATGACATATACGAATATGCCGCTACCGCGATCGGTCCCATCAGGGCTGTCTGACCAAGCTTACCGGCAAGGAAGATAGAAGTCGGTCCATCTGCTCCACCGATAATAGAGATAGCCGCAGCAGCCTTATCTGAAAATCCCATTGCCATTGCTCCGAGATATGCAGCAAAGATACCAAACTGTGCTGCTGCTCCCAGAAGGAAGCTCTTCGGGTTTGCGATCAGTGGTCCAAAATCTGTCATCGCGCCTACGCCCATGAAGATCAGAGATGGGAGAATGGACCATTCATCCAGTACATAGAAGTAGTAAAGAAGACCTCCGGTTCCATTGGCCGCATCCTCTGCGTGGAGCATAATATCCGGATAGATATTAACCAGCAGCATACCAAATGCAATTGGTACAAGGAGCAGAGGCTCGAATCCGTGTCTGATTGCAAGATACAGGAAAACACATGCAACCGCAATCATGACCACATTGCCCCATGTAAGACTGAAAAATGCTGTCTGATGCACGAGGTTTCCTAATGTTGTCGTTATATATTCCATTTTTTAACCTCCAGTCGTGTTGTTATAACATCATATCACTGTATGATATTAGTTTAATGTAGCCAGAACAGCTCCAGATTCGATCGCATCGCCTACTGCAACATCAATACTTGCTACTGTTCCGTCTTCCGGTGCCACAACTGGGATCTCCATCTTCATTGCTTCGATGATTACAACAGCATCACCCTTCTTTACGCTCTGTCCAACATTTGCTTCAATCTTAAATACTTTTCCTGCAGCTCCTGCTTTTACTTCAATCGAACCAGCTCCTGCAGCTGCTTTTGGTGCTGCCTTAGGTGCTGCCGGAGCTTTTTTTGCAGCTGCTCTTGGCGCTGTCGCAGCCGGTGTCACACCTGCTCCGTTCTCTTCTACTGTTACATCATATACATTACCGTTCACTGTGATTGTATAGTTTTTCATTGAATTATCCTCCTAATCTATTCTTCTAATTCTTATGCACGCCATTTATTAGATGGACGACGTCTAATACTTCTTACTACAAATCCATCTGTACTTGCCGCTCCTTCCGCCGCTGCGATTGCCGCTGCAATGACTGCCACAAGTTCCAGATCATCCGTCAGATCTTCTTCTGCTGCGACTGAAACCTCTGCCGGTGTGGATACTTCTTTTTTCTCTGCCGCCGGCTGTTTTTTTAACTTTGCTTCAAGCAAAGGAATATACTTGAACAATGAGATCAATATAGAGATGAAAATCAGTACAACAAATACGGTACCCATACCAAGGATCGTATTCAATCCCGCTTTTTCCATAATCTCACCCGTCGAGTATTTTGCATCCACCGTCAGGCTGTCCAGGCACAGATTCTCGTCAAAAACGAACGTAATCTTTGCATCACGGTCTGTAAATTCCGCATTTGCAGTCACCTTAAGTTCATCCGCAGAAGCTTCAAACTCGTAATCGCCGCGACTTACAAATTCACCGCAGTCTTTCTTCGCCTGGGACCAGGATTCGATTGCTCCGACAAAGCTGTCTCTCGTATAAGGAACACCATATTGTGTCAAAATGAGCTCTGCTTTGAAGTCGCTCATATTCTTCCATTCTTCCACTGTCGCATCATCCATACCATTGCAGTTCTCAATCAAACCGTCTGCAATCTGTGTGACAGTGCCCTCGTCATACTGTACCTGCTCCTTACTTCCTCCGCAAGCGGTAAAGCAGAGCATCACAGTCACTGCACAGAGTAATACGCTTAACTTTTTCTTCACTTTGCCTCACCTCTCTAAACCGTTCCATGCTTTTTCATCGGACGATCTTCTCTCTTTGTGAATAACATTTCAAACGCACCGATCACATATTTTCTTGTATCAACCGGTTCAATAATCGTATCCACATAGCCTCTTCTTGCCGCAGATAACGGACTGGACTGTAATTCTTTGTATTCCGCTGCCTTTTCTTTGATCGTAGCAGCATCTGCGTCTGCGTACATAATCTTAGCCGCAAGAGAAGAATCCATCATGCCGATCTCTGCGTCCGGCCATGCATATACCATATCAGCTCCCAGTGATTTGCTGTTCATTGTTACATATGCGCTTCCAAAAGCTTTTCCAATCACTACATTTACTTTCGGCACCGTTGCATTAACAAATGCATAAGTCAGCTTTGCCGCTGCTTTTGCAAGACGCTTTTCATTGTATTCACTTGCCGCAAATCCGGCAACATTCGTAAGTGTCAGAACCGGAATATTAAATGCGTCACAAAATTCAACGAATTCAGCTGCCTTTTCTGCACCGTCAGCAGACAGAGATCCATCAAATTCGGCAACTATTTCCGCGTCTTCATTGTATACCTTAGAACGGTTTGCCACTGCACCGACCGTCATACCATTTAATTTGATAAATCCGGTAACCATATCTTTGGCATATTCTTTCTTCACTTCACAGAAAATTCCACTGTCAGAGACAGAAGCAAGGGCTATTGCTGTATCCTCTGTTGCATTTTCAATATCTGTACACAGTCTGTTAAGATCATCCGTGCACTCATCATAAGAAGCATCCTCTTCATTATTACATGGCAGCATACATACCAGTTCACGAATCTCACCAAGGATCTCGTCTTCTGTTCCGATGCTGTCTACCAGACCCGTATTCTCGCTCTGATATTTTGCAGATGCTGTATTACATTTGTCGATGCTGTTTCCTGGAATAGCATTCGGTGAATTTACGAATAATTTTGCCTTTGCAGCTTCCATAAATGTAAAATCTGTAAGAGCAGGAACAAGCGCAAGCCCTCCGCCACAGGTTCCAAAGACTGCTGTGATCTGCGGAATCACACCTGATGCCATTGACTGCTTCATATATAATTTACCAAATGCCTCCAGTGCATCTGTTGCCTCCTGAAGTCTCAGTCCTGCACAGTCCACCAGTCCGATCACCGGAGCACCCATCTTCATTGCCATATCATAGATATTGGCAATCTTCTTTGCATGCATCTCACCGATTGCTCCATTCAATACTGAAGCATCCTGGCTGTATACATACACCAGATTACCATCGATCACTCCATATCCGGTAATTACACCGTCTGCCGGAGTTTCTTTTTCCTGCATGTTAAAATCAGTATTTCTGGCAGTCACTGCGCCACCGATTTCAACAAAGCTTCCTGCATCAAGTAAAGAAGCGATTCTTGCACTTGCTGCACTTTCTGTTGCCATGTTGCCCATAGTCTAGCCCTCCATTTTCTTCATATTATAAGTTGGGTTTTTTCAAAAAAGTAAAACCAAATTTTTGCCAATTATATTATATATCCTTTCTTTCCAATCTGCAACTGTTTTTGGCGTTTTCCGTTAAAAGATTGTCAATTTATTCTCCTGATATACCATGCTAATTCTCTATCGCACTAAAGCATATTACGAATTTGTGAATTTTGCACTATTCATTAAATTTTCCTTAACTTTTTATTGTACTTTAATCTAATTTATGGTATATTTATCTCGGTTCTAAATGTGATACGTATTTCACCAGATAAGTATCACATTGGGGAATACTTTTTATATTTTTAATTGGAGGGTTAAAAATGGAAACAACAAAAAAGAAATGGCCATTTGGTTTCTATGTATGTAGCCTTTCTTTCTCTTTTGAAAGATTTGCATACTACGCTGCTAAATGGGCACTTGCGATTTTCATCGTAACCGATGCTGCTAACGGCGGTCTTGGTCTTGACAAATCTGTAGGTGCAGCAATGAGCTCTAACCTGGTAGCATTCACTTATATCACACCTATTATCGGTGGATATATCGCTGACCGTTGGGTTAGCCCGAGACTCCTCGTACCAATCGGAGAGATCCTTATGGGAATCAGTTACTTACTTGCATGGAAAGCAAACGGAATCGGAATGCTTTGGGCAATGATCATCCTGTTATCAATCGGTACAGGATTCTTCAAAGGAAACGTATCCGGTATCAACGGACGTCTCTTCCCATTAGCTGACCAGGACACACTGGACTCTGTATTCAACATCCAGTACATGTTCGTTAACATCGGTTCTTTCTGTGGAACATCATTCCTTAGCCTTCTTGCACTGTCTTATGGATATCGTTTCTTATTCTTCGTCTGCGGTATCTTCTTATTTATCGACTGTGCATGGTGGATCTTCGGTATGAGATTCTTCGGCGATGCTGGTAAGAAACCATTCCTTGTTGACAACAGAACAGAAGACGTTGACTCTGCTGACAAAGAAAAAGACAACGCTCCACTTACAAAGCTTGAGAAAAACCGTGTTATCGCTATCCTGATTGTAACACTGTTCTCCGGTATCTTCTGGTTGATCTGGTACATGGTATACATGCCAGTCTACTACGAGTTCGGTCCGGTAGAGCAAGGTGGTATGGTATGGGATGGGCTAACTGGAACATTGGTTCTTTCCAGATGCCTACTGCATGGTTTGACTCTGCAAACGCTCTTTTTTGTATCATCCTCTGCCCAGTCTTCGCTGGTATTTGGGCTAAGATGAAACAGAGACCACAGGGTGACTGGGGTATGTTCACAAAGACAGCACTTGGAATTATCATTCTTGGTCTGTGTACAGCATGCATGGTTGTTGCAGCTATCATCAGCGGCGAAGGAACAAAGGATCCGGTTGGTATCTGGATCATCCTTCTGACAGCAGTTGCCATGACAGTTGGTGAAGTTATCTTCTCACCACTTGGAAACTCTTTCATCAACAAATATGCTCCTAAGAAACTTCTTGGAACATTACTTGGTGTATGGCCGTTCATCATCTTCTTCTCCGGAAAAGGATATGGACCGCTTTACAACTTCTTGGCTAACTTCTCATTCGTTAAGGCTTATGGTATCGTAACTATCGTTATCATCGCCTGCGGTGTGATCATGTTAGCATTCACAAAGAAATTCGACGAAATGGTTGGCGGCAAATAAGTCAATACATAATAGAATTTACTTTTCGATGGAAAGGGCTCCCGGGTTCCCGGGAGCCTCTTTTTATAAAAACATTTACAAATTAAGGAGGTTTTTATTATGACAGGTGTAGCTGAAAGAATTGCGAAACTGCGTGCTCTGATGGCAGAAAAAGGAATCGACGCTTACGTTGTTCCGACTGCTGATTTTCACCAGAGCGAATACGTAGGAGAACATTTTAAGGCAAGAAAATTCATCACTGGGTTCAGCGGCTCCTACGGCACTGCTGTAATCACCAAAGATGATGGGGGACTTTGGACAGACGGCAGATATTTCTTCCAGGCAACCAATGAATTGGAAGGAAGCGGCATCCGTCTGATGAAAATGTTTGTTGGCGACACCCCTTCTATCCCGGAATATCTGAATGCAAATGTTCCGGAAGGCGGAACTGTAGGATTTGATGGCCGTGTACTTTCTATGGGTGAAGGTCAGGAATATGAAGATGCACTGTCTGCAAAAAATATTCAGATCAACTACGCAGAAGATCTGATCGATGCAATCTGGGAGGATCGCCCGGAGCTTTCCAAAAAACCGGCATTTTTCCTGGAAGAAAAATATTCCGGAGAAAGCACAGCTTCCAAGCTTGCACGTGTAAGAGCAAAGATGGAAGAAAACGGAGCAGACACCCACATTATTGCATCCCTTGATGATGTATGCTGGCTTCTGAATATCCGTGGAGATGATATTGATTTCTTCCCGTTATTACTCTCCTACGCAACCGTAACCATGGACGCTGTAGAGCTCTACGTAGATGACTCAAAACTGAATGACCAGATTCACGAAGAATTAAAGAAAAACAATGTAAATATTCATCCTTATAATGATATTTACGAAGATGTGAAAAAACTGGATTCCGACAAAGTTGTTCTGATCGATCCAATGAAAATGAATTATGCTCTGTACAAGAACATTCCTTGTAAGATCGTAGAGGCAGCAAATCCGACTATTCTCATGAAAGCCATGAAGAATGAAGTTGAGCTTGAAAACATCAAGGAGGCGCATATTAAGGACGGTGTTGCGATCACAAAATTCATGTACTGGATCAAAACACGCTATGACAAAGAGACTATCACCGAATTAAGTTCTGCAGCCAAATTAACTGAATTACGTGCAGAACAGGAAGGCTACATCCGTGACAGTTTTGAGCCACTGTGTGCTTTTGATGATCACGCTGCCATGATGCACTACTCTCCAAGTGAAGAATCGGATGTTCAGCTGAAATCCGGCGCATTTTTCTTAAATGATACCGGTGGCGGATACAACGAAGGTTCTACAGATATCACCAGAACTTTCATTCTTGGTTCCGTAGAGGATCAGATGAAAAAATACTTTACTGCTGTTGTACGTGCCATGATGCGTCTGTCCCGTGCAAAATTCCTGTATGGATGCTATGGATACAATCTTGACGTGCTTGCAAGAGGCCCGATCTGGGATCTGGATCTGGATTTCCAGTGCGGTACCGGACATGGTGTCGGATATCTTGGAAATATCCACGAAGCACCGACCGGATTCCGCTGGTATGTTGTTCCAAGCAAGAATGAACACCATCAGTTAGAAGAGGGTATGGTTATCACAGATGAGCCGGGAATCTACGAAGATGGTCAGTTTGGTATTCGTATTGAAAATGAATTCATCGTCAGAAAAGGTGTGAAAAATAAATACGGACAGTTCATGTACTTTGAGACCATCACATTCGCTCCAATCGATCTGGACGGAATCGACCCGGAAGAAATGAGCAAAGATGAAAGAGAATGGCTGAACAATTACCACAAGGACGTATATGAAAAGATCGGCCCACGTCTGACGGAAGAAGAAAGAGAATGGCTGAAAGAATATACAAGAGCTATTTAAGAATGATATAGCTGTTTATGATTGGTATAATTGTTAAAAGCGTATAACCAACCGTGAAAAAGGCGAACACAGTGATTCCTGCGACGCTAAGTCGCTTACCTTCGGAATCACTGTGCCGCCTTTTTTCACTTGTTCTTCGCCCTTAAACATATATATATAACAAACATCATATAACTTATAGCTCTTCATATTCTGTTCCCGCAAAACAACTGCAGTAAGCAACTTCGCGCTGAAGCGTAATGTTTATATAAAAAAGTCTGTTGATCATGTAGTGGCAGCCCTGACCATACCATTTTCACAAGATAAGCCGAGGTAAGCGACTTAGCGTCGAGGCGTTCTTGTGGAAATGGTAAATTACAGTGAAGCCATCCGTTTCAGAATTTCCTGATAAAATCCTTCACTTTCCCCGGTTCGTTTCAGATCCTCCAGTATCACTCCATCTTTCAAAAACAGGATCCTTTTGCATTTGCTTGCCATCTGCGGATCGTGTGTGACCATGATGATCGTCTTTTTCATCTCTTCGTTGATCTGTATAAATTCATCTACTACGATTTTCCCGGATTTGGAATCGAGATTGCCGGTTGGCTCATCCGCAACGATCACATCCGGGTTATTAATGAGTGCCCGGCAGATTGCAACTCTCTGCTTCTCTCCTCCTGACAATTCATACGGATTCTTGTCCAGCAGGTGTGTCAACCCAAACTGCCCGGAAAGCTTCATCGCGCGTTCTGTACACTGATCTGCTTCTGCTTTATCCAGTATCATAGGAAGCATGATATTCTCTTTTACGGACAGACTGTCCATCAGATAAAAATCCTGAAAAACGAACCCGATCTCTCTTCTTCGGATATCTGCCAACTCATCCTTCCACAGGGATTCCGTGTCCTTTTCTTTGAAATACAGCTTTCCCTTCGTTGGCACATCAATCAGTCCGAGTACTTTGATCAGGGTCGTCTTTCCGCATCCGGACTTTCCCATAATTCCCACAAATTCTCCTTCTTCCACCGACAGATCAATCCCTTTCAGTACACGGATATCATCCGGTTGCTCTTTCCTGCTTCCTGTTTTGGAATAATTACGATATAACTGTTCTGTTCTAATGACTGTTCCCATAATTTTTCTCCACCTTTTTTATAATATAACGACTGATGCCCTGAACTCCCAGCAACTGTATCCCAACATAGAGCAGCCCTGTCACTGCCAGTACTTTCAGATATGCCATGATATCTTCCGGTGTATATCCCCTGTTTCTCCACATGATTCCGGTAAATACCATGACTGAGACCGCCGCAACTGCCATCGGAATCCAAAAATAAATGTAAACTTCCCGTTGAATAATATGTATGCGTTCCTTTTCTCTCATTCCCATATTCTGCAGAAATTCCTGCTGACGAATCTTTTCTCTCATCTCCGATTCTGCTTTCATATACAAAAGCACCAGCGTTACAACTGCCATAAGAGTCATTATGAAGAAGCTGACAGCAATATTCATGAACCTTTCCGCCTTCAGCTGGTCTGTCAGCTGGTCTTTCGAATACCATGCCTGAACCACACTGTCAAACCCAAGATCAAACTGATGATTTTCTTCAAATATCCTCAGTTTTTCTTCAATATCTGATTTCCGGTCACCTGATGCATGGATCAGAACCAGGCGATCCGGCCAGTGATGGATATTCACATCTTCCACACCTTCCTCCTGTGCAATCTGCTCTCCATTCCGATAATCCGTCGTCTTCCATAATTCCTGAATCTGTTCAAAATACACATCGGAAAATACCACAATATTTTCATATTCTCCCTGCCGCAGATTTCCAATCAGTATCCTTCTCTCCATTCCAACAATTGTTCTGGGCGGAAATATGTCTGCACGGTGAAGATAATCATAAGATACCACCGGCTGTCCGATATGCAGATAAGGAGTCTTTTTCCCGGAAAAATAATCAATCGGATGTGCTTTCACACTTTTATCTTCCTGAAAGATGATATATATTTCACTTCCATCCTCCGCAAGATTCAGATCCTTCGCTTTACGTCCAATTTGAGCACACAATTCCTGATATGTAGATTCTGAGATCCCGATATGCTGTCCCTGCGGCATGATAGATTCCATCGTTCCATTGATATCGGTTGAATTATCGGCATTAGTGACCCGGACCATCGGATATGTCATGACATCTGCAAGATTATTATTCTCTAACTCCTTAAATAATTCCCGGTCATCATCGGTCGCCATACATACATAGTCATAAGGAAACATTGTCTCTGGTTTTTCTGCAGTCAGAGAGGACGCTGCTTCTCTGGAAAAGATAAACAGCACGCAGATATGCAGCAATGTAATCAAATACAGATACCTGTAAGCCGTCTTAAAATGATGATAAAAGTAATTATTCTTTAACAGATTTCTATAATATACCGGGATCTTTTTCTTTTGCATACGAAGATACAGACTCCCTCCGTGACGCAGAGACAGATACAGTCCAAACAGAAACAACACGATATCCCCAATTTTTTCTGCATGTTCTCTTTGCGAAAAACCATAGATAGAATAGAGAAGCAGACCAACTCCCGCAATCAGAAAACAGGGGCTCCATTTTCCCGACATCTTTTCTTTCTGTACTGCTTTATATCTGGAAGATGAGCCTCCCATTTCAATGTAAATATCATGCGTTGCCATAGCTGAGATCAGAAACAGCAAAAAGCTTATCAGAAATGTCAACAGATAGCTTTTGACAGTGACATGCTCCAGGACTACCGCCCCTTTCAGTCCGCCTGTAATCAGGCTACGACAAAGAAACAGGACGATATTTCCAAACAGATATCCACCAAGCAGCGAAAATACAATACAGGTTAATAATTCTGCTCCGATAAACAAGTATAATGTCCTGCTTCGAATTCCAAGATTTTGAAACAGAGCATAACTGCTGATATGATTTTTCAGATAAAATATCAGCACAGAAACAATCAAAAATACTGCGATCACAATTGCTGCGATCAAGAAATTCATCAGGATTGTACCAAGGCCCTGTCCCATCGCCAGATTTTCCACACTCCGCATTCCGGACAGCATCTCCCGAATTCCAACACCGGCAAAGATAAAGCTGATTGAGATCGTTCCTACCAGAATAAATACCCTATAAGTCTCCCAGTTACTCTTAAAATTCTTCCAGATCACCCGGTAAAACAGCGGAGAATATTTCCCCTCAAATGCAAGCCTCTCTTCTCTCTCCTTCTTTGCCAGGCGATCTCGTTCCCAGATCCGCTGCATCTCGTCTGATGCATCCGTCCATGAGTCCAGCATGCGCCCGCCAACCAGATAGATACACAACAAGAACATAATTCCAACCGGATACACCTTAAAATATGCATTATTAATGTAAAGCGAAGGTCCTTCGACAGACAGCAGCAATCCCAGACAACTGACTACCAGACTTACGATTGGAAGAAATGCACTGCTTCTTCCAATCCATATTCTAAAAAGGCTAATCAGGCCCAGAAGCTGTATCACAGCCATCAAAATCAACATAACCATGAAGGCAATTGCGACTGACTGGATATCATTCCATTCCAGCCAGTCTACTCCCATTGCCGACATGTCTGCTTGTACAAGTGCACTCATATCCTCCGCTTTGCGAAGCCTCATCAGATATCCATATGTGTTATGGAAGTTTCCCCCTAAAGGAATCCATGGAATCAGCAGCGCAATCTGTATGATGAATCCCGTGATAAGATAATAAATGCTATCCGCCGTTAACCGTTTTTTCAATGTTTTTTCCCCCAGACATTTATTTGATAAACAACCTAAGCAAAAGAACTGAAAACCTACATAAACATATTACTTGTACCTACATATCGGATTCCGTCTTCAAAGACTCTCTTTCCATCCATAGTCACAAGTTTCACATCATTCAGACGGGTAATATCCTCACTGAGGTTACCTCCCACAACAAGAATATCTGCATCCAGCCCTTCTTTGATCAGACCTCTTTGGTCTTCTACTCCCAGAACTTTTGCCGGATTAGAAGTTGCTGTCTGGATCGCCTGTACCGGTGTAATACCATACTCTACCATATACTGAAGTTCTCTTGGCAGAGGCAGAAGCGGCGACTGATACATCACCATATCCGTTCCTGCTATCACCGTAACACCTGTATCATAAAATGCTTTAAAGTTATCTCTGTAAGCCTTATATGCAGGTTCAAAATACTGATAATCCTTAATCTCTTTCTGCATAACCGGATCATTTACCGGTGCACCTGCATGGTTTTCCATCTTTTCTTTGCAGATATCATATAACAATGTATATGCCATAATAGTCGGAGTCCAGGCGATTCCCTTTTCAGCCATCTGCTTCGCATGATCCAGCGTCATGAATGTAGCATGTTCAATCGTATCAAAGCCTGCATCAATGCACATCTGAATTCCCGGATTCGTTCCTGCATGTACTCCACACTTGATTCCTCTTCTGTGGCATTCGTCTACTGCTGCGTCCAGTTCTTCCTGCGTAAGTTCCGGTATATGGGAACGATGCGTGGTAAGCACTTTCACCCACTCCGCACCGTCACGCACCTGTTTGCGGATCTCTTTTCTCACTTCCCACGGACCATCTACCTGTTCCACTTCCTCCCAGGCATGTCCGCCGGTCATACAGATTCCGGTATCCGTATGTGTAATCTTCGGAATTGTGATAAATCCCTTTTCTGCAGCCAGCTTCAGATTCTTACATACTCCGTGTGCCGAGGACATATCTCTCACAGAAGTAATTCCCCGTTCAAATGCTGCCTGTGCATGCTGAAGTGCATAGAGCATGATCAGCTGCGGTCCATAATTAAAGCTGTCCGGCTGAGAATACCAGTATCCCAGATGTGCATGCATGTCACACAATCCCGGGAGAATCGTTGCATCCCCATATTCCTTTACTTCTTCCTCCGGATATTCTTTTATCAGTTCCTCCTTGGAACCAATTTTACGGATCTTTCCATCTGATCCGGTTACAACCGCCTTATCTTCTAAAACTGTTTTTCCATCTCCTGTCATGAGATATTTTGCACTGATAATCATTGGTATAGCCTCCTTATGACATTTTCTTTGTTAATATTATAGCATACTCTATAGACTGAAGTACATATTCTTACAAAAATATATAAAAAGAAGCCGCTGAAATTGTCAGGATCTTCTCCCGCATATTCAGCAGCTTCTCTGGATACTATTTTTTATTTTTTATTTCTGATTCCGGAACTGCATCGGTGTCATATTATAAGCTTTTTTAAACAACCGGTTAAAATGCTCTACATTCTGATAGCCTACAGACAGCGCAATATTTTCTACCGTCATATTACTGCTTTTAAGAAGTGCTTTTGCTTTCTTCATACGAATCTTTTTCACCAGTTCTCCAAACGTCATACCAGACTTTTCTTTGATGTATTTGGAAATATATGGCTTGGATAAGTAGAACTTTTCTGCAAGATCATCCAGTGTAATATCTATATAATTTGCCTGTACATAATTCATGATTTCAATCATTCTCGCATCCGTACATACATTGGCGCTTCCCAGCTCCTCCACCTTATTCACGGCTACAATCAGTGCTTCAATCGATGCCCGGATAATATCAGGATCTATTCCGACACCCCAGAAGGTCTTTCCCTTGCAGATGATTCCAACATATGCAACCGCCTTGGAAGAAGATCCCTTTGTCAGAGAATGCTCTTCATAGAAAGTCAGTTCGTAGCTGATATTGAAATACTGTTTAATCGCATTGCTTACTGCATCCAGTCGGCCATTTCCGTTGGAAGTAATCACTTTATTCTCGCCACCGTGATTAATCGTCACTTCCGCAGTAATTCCGTCCACCTGTTTGAAATGACACTCATCAATATGGAAAACGGTTTTTGTATTAATATAGTGATCGGCAAAGATCTGGTATACCCACTCCGGAGTCAGCTCCTTATGCGCTTTGTCAGATACATCTTTTACCATATATCCGACTTCTTCTCTCATCTTCTGCGGCAGGTTGATACCATGGCTCTGCTTCAGGATATAGCTTACGCCGCCTTTTCCGGACTGGCTGTTGATACGGATAACGTCAGAGTCATATCTTCTGCCCACATCCTGCGGATCGATCGGAAGATACGGAACCGTCCAGGTATCGCACTTCTTTTCCTCTCTCCAGGCCATTCCTTTGGCGATAGCATCCTGATGAGAACCGGAAAATGCAGTAAATACCAGATCTCCGGCATATGGCTGGCGCTCATATACATGCATTCTGGTCAGACGTTCATACGTCTCACGAATTCTCTGCATATCGGAGAAATCAAGTCCGGGATCCACTCCGTGAGAATACATGTTCATACCCATGGTTACGATGTCCACATTACCGGTACGCTCACCATTACCAAATAACGTTCCCTCAATACGATCTGCTCCGGCAAGAACTCCAAGTTCTGCGGTTGCCACACCGCATCCTCTGTCATTGTGTGGATGTAAGCACAGGATCACATTATCCCTGTAATTCAGATGTTTATTCACATATTCCAGCTGACATGCGAATACATGCGGCATTGCATTTTCCACTGTGGTCGGAATATTGATGATGGCTTTATTATCTGCGGTCGGTTTCCATACATCGAGAACCGCATTACATACTTCAACCGCGTAATCCACTTCCGTTCCCGGAAAACTCTCCGGGCTGTACTGGAACGTAAAGTTTCCTTCCGTCTCACTTGCCAGCTGAAGGAGCAGTTTTGCACCGTCTACCGCAAGCTGTTTCACTTCTTCTTTACTCTTTCTGAATACCTGCTCTCTCTGTGCTACAGAGGTAGAATTATACAGATGGATCACCGCATGCGGAGCACCCTTCACCGCCTCAAACGTCTTCTTAATGATATGTTCTCTCGCCTGCGTAAGTACCTGAACCGTCACATCATCCGGAATCATATTTTTCTCGATCAGTGTTCTCATGAACTGATACTCCGTCTCAGATGCAGCCGGGAATCCAACCTCAATCTCTTTGAATCCGATATCAACCAGCATCTGGAAAAATTCCAGCTTTTCATCCAGACTCATTGGTTCAATCAATGCCTGGTTTCCATCACGTAAGTCAACGCTGCACCAGATTGGCGGATGATCAATATACTCCTTCTTCGCCCAGTCATAAGTAACCTCCGGCGGCATAAAATAAGTTCTTTCATATTTCTGATAATTTTTCATAACTGACAACCTCTCCTTCTATTCCATTCTGATCATGAATCCATCGTTCACATCGAATAATAATCATCAATTTTCTTGTTCATTTTTAATCCTTCCTTATCCTAACATATGTACACAGAAAAGGGAAGTGATAAATTTAATCACTTCCCTTGATGTATTTTATTCTTTTATCAACTATACTCTAATCCTGAGCCAGAGAACGTTTTTTCGTGATCGTTACTTTTTCATCGTAACATGCAAAGATGTCGTCTACCCGTTCTTTCTGAAGCTTTGGAGTCACAAAACTTACAACAGGTACCACGATCAGACCGGCGATCATTGCAATTGCACCGGCATTAATCGGAGATGCAATATAATGCAGGAACATATTGGACACTGTGATTCCCACACCAGTTGCAAAACTTGCCCACACTGCCGCTTTTGTCACACCCTTCCAGTACAGACCATACATGAACGGAGCGAGGAATGCACCTGCCAGAGCACCCCATGAGATACCCATCAACTGCGCAATAAAAGTCGGAGGATCCATCGCAATCACAACTGATAAGACGATGAAAAATACAACCAGCACCTGCATGGTACGAACCTGCTTCTTTTCACTCATATCTTTCATGACATTATCCTTCAGGAAATCCAGTGTCAGTGTAGAACTGGAAGTCAGAACCAGAGAAGCAAGTGTTGACATAGACGCAGATAATACCAGTACTACAACAATACCGATCAGAATATCCGGAAGCGTAGACAGCATATATGGAATCACACCATCGTAGATCACATTGCCTGCCTCATCATAAAGCTGCGGATTATCAAATAATCTTCCAAAACCACCCAGGAAATAACAGCCTCCGGAAATGATGATTGCAAAAAATGTAGATACAACCGTACCTGTATTGATAGACTTCTCATCTTTAATTGCATAGAACTTTCCAACCATCTGCGGAAGTCCCCATGTTCCAAGAGATGTCAATGTGATAACACCCAGAAGGTTCAACGGATCCGGGCCAAAGAAGGAAGTGAATGCACCCTGCTGTCCCATGGTAACAGGAATATCACTTGGGATCTCTGCCATCGTTTTGATCGCCTGGATAAATCCACCCTGACCACTCAGTACCGACAGAATAACAGCTACAATACCAACCAGCATGATAATTCCCTGAATAAAATCATTGATTGCTGTAGCCATGTATCCTCCCAGAATTACATAGATACCTGTAAATACAGCCATTACAATAACACAATATTTGTACGGAATATTGAATGCCATTCCAAACAGTCTGGAAAGACCGTTATAGACAGATGCCGTATATGGCACCAGGAATATAAACACAATTGCAGAAGCTGCAATCTTCAATGCCTTACTTCCATATCTCTCACCGAAATAATCCGGCATAGTTTTAGAATTCAGATGCTGCGTCATGACCTTGGTACGTCTTCCCAGTACAACCCAGGCAAGAAGGCTTCCGATCAATGCATTTCCAATACCGATCCAGGTAGAAGCCAGACCATACTTCCATCCGAACTGTCCGGCATATCCCACAAACACAACAGCCGAAAAATACGAAGTACCATAAGCAAAAGCAGTCAGCCACGGTCCGACAGAACGTCCCCCTAAAACATATCCGTCAACACTCGTTGAATGCTTTCTTGAATAAAGTCCTACTGTTACCATAATTGCAAAAAATACGATCAACAACAGTAATTTGACACCCATAAAATAATACCCTCAACTTTCCTTCATCTTTCTTACCGCTTTAAATCGTTGCGCTTTAAAGCGGTAAAGTCTTACTTTGTAAGAATACCACATTATGTGTATAATGTCAACATATACCAGAAAGATGCCGTTCACCCGGCAGATTTTTTCTGC
Organism: Dorea sp. YH-dor226; assembly: GCF_039832105.1. Taxonomy (NCBI): domain Bacteria; kingdom Bacillati; phylum Bacillota; class Clostridia; order Lachnospirales; family Lachnospiraceae; genus Dorea; species Dorea sp. YH-dor226. The sequence goes on from NZ_JBDOHS010000008.1 coordinate 135,030, forward strand.
ACAGATCACGGCATCTATGATTCATTTTATTCTTTTATTTCATTTTCTCAACTCTGTCCTGAATTGTTTTATTAAAATTCTCAACTCTTCTGCTGTATGGTTCATCCATATATCTGGAGTTCAGCATAAAATCCGCTGTCGCCAGATTATTCGCAACCGGAATATCATACAGAACCGCAATACGAAGCAGTGCCTTTACATCCGGATCATGTGGCTGTGCTTCCAATGGATCCCACAAAAAGATCATAAAATCAATATTCCCCTCCACGATCTTGGCGCCGATCTGCTGATCTCCGCCAAGCGGACCACTGTTATAGCCTTTGACCGGAAGTCCTGTCTTCTCAGCGATCAGACGTGCAGTTGTTCCGGTTCCACACAGAAAATGGCTTTTCAGAATATCCTTATTTTTATCACACCAGTCAACCAGTTCTTTTTTCTTTCCATCATGGGCAACCAGCGCAATATGCTTTGCCTTTTCAATTTCAAATGTTACATACTTATCATCCAGCATATTTGTATCTCCTTTCAATTACTCTTCTTCATGCGTTACTCAGGAAGTTCTTCTTCATAATACTTGATCAGAGCCTGTGTTCCGAGATCGCCATATCCTTCTGCCTGCAAAAGTTCATAATTCGCGAGCACCTGACTTAATACATCCAGGCTCAGATTACTTCTGTTTGCCTCTGTGAGTGCAAGCGTCATGTCTTTGATAAAATGCTTCATAAAGAATCCGGGTGCATAATCTCCGGCAAGGATCTTCGGACCAAATGCATCCAGCTGCTTACTTCCGGCTGCGCCTGTCGATACTGAATTCAAAACGGTATTCAGATCCAGCCCTTTTGCTTTCGCATAGGTCAGAGCTTCACATACCCCTGACAGGGTTCCGGCGATCATAATCTGATTCGCAAGCTTTGCATGTTGTCCACATCCGGACTTTCCCTGATAATTAATATTCGTTCCCATCGCTTCAAAAAGAGGCATGCAGGCTTCATAATCTTCTTTTTCTCCGCCAACAAGAATGGACAAGGTTCCGGCCTTCGCCCCGGTATCGCCTCCTGTAACCGGTGCATCCAATACATGGAATCCCCTCTTCTTTCCTTCTTCTGCAATCTTCTCAGCCAGCATCGGACTTGTGGTCGTCATATCAATCAGATATGCTCCGGAAACCGCACTGTCCAGGATATTCCCCTGTTCAAAATAAACTTCTTCCACATCCTGTGGGAACCCCACAATCGTGATCACTGCTTCACGGTTCTTCACACAGTCAGCGATACCATCATGAAAAATCGCCCCTTCACTGATCACATCCTCTACCTTCGCTTTAGTACGGGCATAGATATGAAGCTCATATCCTGCTTTCATCAGGTTCCTCACCATGGATTTTCCCATGATTCCAACCCCTATAAAACCAATCTTTTTCACGTTATTCGTTCCTTTCTGTATTTTCCTGGTATTTTTCCACAACTTCACCCTGTCTTTTATAGATGCTGTTTGCAGGCACATAGCCTCTGACACTGGAAAGTGGATAGATATTGGAATGACTTCCCACAACACTTCCCGGATTCAGCACTGTACCGCAGCCCACCTCTACTTCATCACCAAGCATGGCACCAAATTTTTTGATTCCCGTCTCAATATTTCCTTCCGGCGTCTTAACCACAACCAGTTTTTTATCTGACTTCACATTTGAAGTGATAGAACCGGCACCCATATGTGCCTTATAGCCAAGGATCGAATCACCAACATAATTGTAGTGCGGAACCTGCACTTTATTAAAGAGAATCACATTTTTAAGCTCAGTGGAATTGCCTACAACGGCTCCCTCTCCTACAATCGCATTGCCACGGATAAATGCACAGTGTCTGACTTCTGCATTTTTTCCGATGATCGCCGGTCCGTGTATGTATGCAGACTCAAATACTCTGGCAGACTTTGCAATCCATACATCCTCTCCGATCCGGTCATACTCATCCTCCGGAAGTGTCTTTCCAAGTTCCAGAATAAAATTACTGATCTTAGGAAGTACTTCCCACGGATAAGTCACACCGTCAAAGATCCCTCTGGCGATCGTTTCATCCAGCGTATAAAGTTCTGCTACTGTTAATCCTTTCATGTCTTTTAATTACTCCTTTCACACGCATATTATGTACGTTTTTTATAATATTTTGCCACTTTATCATAACAGGCCTGAAGCTGATACTGATTATTCAGCCCTTTGACTCCCTGGGTTCTGCTTACAATAAACTGATCCAGTTTCTGCATATACTCTTCCGGTGTAATATCACCATCTGCCACATAAGTAAGACCCTTTTCCCAGCTCGCAGTGAGTTCGGGATTCAGCAGAGATTTGATCGAATGATCCACCACATCATAGATCATCTCCCCCTGCATGGTAGGAGTTACAATCTGTGTCTTCTTATTCAGTGCCAGATACTTATTATTAAAAAGCTTTTTCAGAATCTCTCCCCTGGTAGCGCTGGTACCGATGCCGCTTCCCTTGATCTGCGCACGCAGTTCTTCATCTTCAATCAGCTGTCCGGCATTCTCCATTGCAAGAATCAGAGATCCGGAATTATAACGCTTCGGAGGCGATGTTTTTCCTTCCTTGATCTCCAGTGACTGCACTTCCAGAACCATCCCCTTCTTAAGTGTCTGTATCTTCTGAAAGAATGCAGCATCTGTATCTTTTCCACCAATATCGTCAGCATCTTCTTCTATGCCTTTTGCAGAATCCTTTGCCGTACTCCCGCTTTTTTTCTGTCCCGGAATCCCCACAACCTTCAGATAGCCTTCCTCTGCAAGCACTTTAAAACTTGAGAAAAATGATTCCTCCCGGATCTTTGTCACGATTGCAACTTTCTGATAAACTGCCGGAGGATAAAAGATACTTAAAAATCGACGCACGATCACATCATACACCTGTCCGGACAGGCGGGATAATCCTGAAAGTGCATTCATTCCCTGTCCTGTCGGTATGATTGCATAATGATCCGTAATCTGTTTGTCATTGACGTATCTGGTTTTTTCCAGCCTCTTATGACTTCCAAACTGTACAATATCCTGAAGATATTCCACAACAGGTTCATACTTCATCAGACCATTCAGATTCTTATGTATCTCCTTTGCGACTGCCGTTGACAGCACTCTGGCATCTGTTCTGGGATACGTCACCAGCTTTTTCTCATACAGTTCCTGCACAATCCGAAGTGTCTCGTCCGGACTGATCTTAAATCGTTTCGAGCACTCATTCTGCAGCTCTGCCAGATTAAACAGAAGCGGTGGATTCTTCTTTTCTTTCTTTTTTTCAATCGAAGTGATCTGGCACCGAACCGGTGATTCCTCACTCAGGTATGCGATCAGTTCCTGTGCTTTCTTTCTCTCTTTGAATCCATTTTCCTTATAAAGATCAAATGATTCAAACCAGCGGGATCCCTTAACCGCACGCCACTCTCCTTCAAAGGTCTGTCCCGGATCTCCGACCGTGCTGACCACTCTGTAAAACGGAGTTTCCACAAAGTCCCGGATCTCCCGTTCTCTTCTTACCACCATCCCAAGAACACAGGTCATTACTCTTCCTACGGAGATCACGGAATAGCGAGTATGAAGATAACTGGAAATGCTGTTTCCATATTTCAGGGTCAGAAGACGGGAAAAATTAATTCCCATCAGATAATCTTCTTTCGCACGAAGGTAGGCTGAGGAGGCCAGATTGTCATACTCTTTCAGATCCTTTGCCTCCCGGATCCCACGGAGAATCTCTTCCTCTGTCTGTGAGTCGATCCAGACTCTCCGTCTCTTCTTTCCATGTACTCCCGCCTGCTGTTCCACCAGACGATAGATATATTCTCCTTCTCTTCCGGAGTCTGTGCAGACATAGATCGTCTCCACATCATTCCGATTGAGCAGTCCTGATACGATCTTAAACTGTTTACTGACTGCCGGAATCACTTCATACTTGAATTCTTCCGGAATAAAAGGCAGCGTTTCCAGACTCCACTTCTTAAGCGCCGGATCATACGCTTCCGGATAGCTCATCGTCACCAGATGTCCGACACACCAGGTAACGATTGCCTCTTCCGATTCCAGGTATCCGTCCTGTCTTCTTGTCTTCATGTTCAGTGCTTTGGCGAATTCCTGTGCCACACTGGGTTTCTCAGCAATATATAGTGATTTCCCCATATAATATATCTTACTCCTATCTGCGGAAGAATGTCTTCAGCCAGTCACCCATTTTCTTCTTCTGCTCTGGTTCCTCACGCTTTGCATGAATTGCTTCATCCATGAATACCGCCTGAGAATCGACCGGAGGCTGCGTATTCTCCCTCTTTTTATATGTACCGTCACTTAGCATGACTCTTGCTTTTACATTATCACTCAGCATCACTTTCAGATAATGATTGATCTGCTTACGAATACTGTCATCCATGATCGGGCATGCAACTTCTACTCGTTTTTCCGTATTTCTCGTCATCATATCCGCAGAACCGATATAGATCTTCTGCTCTGCTCCGGTTCCAAAGCTGAAGATACGTGGATGCTCCAGATATCTTCCAACCACACTCATAATTCTGACATTTTCCGTATACCCCGGTACTCCCGGTAGTATACAGCAGATTCCTCTGACAATCAAGTCTACTTTTACACCTGCCTGAGATGCTTCTGATACTTTCCTGATAAAATCAACGTCTGTAAGCGAATTCATCTTCATGATGATTCTGCCTTCCCTGCCTTTTCTGATCTCTTCATCCATCAGATAAAGCACCTGCTTTTTCAGACTGGTCGGTGATACAATCAGATGATTGTATGTACCGTTCAGGTTGCCGATCGACATATTCTTAAAGAACTCTGCCGCATCCCGTCCGATCGCCTGATTGGCCGTCATCAGCGACAGATCTGTATACATCGCTGCTGTCTTCTCATTGTAATTACCTGTTCCGATCTGTGTAATATACTGAATATCATTGCGGTTGCGATACGTGATCAGACAGATCTTGGAATGTACTTTATAGCCCTCGAATCCATAGATCACCCGGCATCCGGCGTCCTCCAGCCGTTCTGACCAGTCGATATTATTCTGTTCATCAAATCTGGCACGAAGCTCGATCAGCACCGTAACTTCCTTCCCGTTTTCTGCTGCAGCACAGAGATACTCTACAAGCCTTGCCTTCTTCGCCAGGCGGTAGATCGTGATCTTGATCGTCATGACATTCGGATCTGTAGATGCATCCTTGATCAGCTTCAGGAACGGATTCATACTTTCATACGGATAGAACAACAGGATGTCTTTTTTCTTCACCTGCTTCATCATATTCCCTTCCTGCACGTTTGCAGAATTCTGTGGCGAAAACGGCACATAGGTCAGAGAGCGCTTCATGGAATCCGGAAGATTGCCTGCAATGGAAAATATATAATCCAGCTTCATCGGCATCTTGGTCCGGAAGATCTGCGAAGGTATAATATTGAACTTCTCACAGAAATATTTTTCCATATCACTGTTCAGTTTCTCTGCGATTTCAAGACGCACTACCGCCATTTTACGACGCTTGTGAAGCGTTTCTTTCATCAGGTGACGAAAATCATCATTGATCTCAAGCGCTTCATCATCCGGCGCCACATCTGCATTTCTTGTTACACAGATGTAATTGGCATCCGATACTTCATATTGATCAAAAACTATATTCAGATGTTCCATGATGACCTTTTCCATACGAATATAGCGAATGTCATGTCCCGGAAGCATCAGGATATCCGACACAAACTGCGGAACCGGCACGATACCAAGTGTCGTCTTCCCCTTCTCGCTGTCCTTATGTTTCAGGTTCGCCGTAACATAGATTGCCTTATTCAGAAGATGTGGAAATGGGTGGTTGGCATCCACGATCTGCGGTGACAGAATCGGCAGCACCTGTTCTTTAAAATATTTCTTTACATATTTTTTCTCTGACTGTTCCAGTTCTTTAAAATCAAGTCCGCAGATTCCGTATGGATGCAGCTGTTTCTTAATCTCTGCATAAGTCTTGTCACGCTCTTTGTATAATGGCGCCACTGCCTCATAGATCTTCTCCAGCTGCTCTTTCGGCGTCATGCCGGAACGGCTGTCAATACTGGTCGCATCCATCTGTACCATATCGAACAGACTTCCGACACGAATCATAAAGAATTCATCCAGATTACTGGTAAATATTGCGACAAACTTCATTCTCTCAAGAAGAGGGACTTCCGGATCCTGCGCTTCCTCAAGAACTCTGTGATCGAACCTGAGCCAGGATAATTCGCGGTTTTGCGTATAGTTTAATATCTCTTTATTCATATCCCTGCACCTCGCCTTATTGCTATTACACTTTCTTTTATTCTACCACCTGAAGATAGGAAATAAAAGAAAGAATATGAGGAATCTGTACACAATAAATAAGGATTGTTGCAGAACAACAATCCCCTTTTATAATATTATTTTGCCTGAATATATCCCTTGGCAGTCAGAGACTCTGCACACAGCACTGCTCCGCCTGCTGCTCCACGAACGGTATTGTGAGACAGTCCGATGAATTTGTAATCATAGATGCTGTCTTCTCTCAGACGTCCGATTGATACACCCATTCCTCTTTCATAATCTACGTCCGCTTTTACCTGTGGACGGTTGTCTTCTTCCAGATACTGAATGAACTGTTTTGGAGCACTTGGAAGTTCTGCCTCCTGTGGGAAGCCCTTGAAATTCACTAATTTTTCGATCAGCTGTTCTTTTGTCGGCTTTTTCTCAAAGTTAATGAAAACAGCCGCTGTATGTCCGTTTAATACCGGTACACGCAGACACTGGCATGTAATCTTAGGCTCTTTTGCAAGTGTGATCTGACCATCCTCTAATGTTCCAAGAACACGAAGCGGCTCCTGCTCACTCTTTTCTTCCTCGCCACCGATATATGGGATGATATTTTCCACCATCTCCGGCCAGTCTTTGAAAGTCTTTCCGGCACCGGAGATTGCCTGATAAGTCGTTGCAACCACTTCTTTTGGTCCAAATTCTCTCCATGCTGCAAGGCAAGGCGTATAGCTCTGAATTGAGCAGTTCGGTTTAACTGCGATAAATCCACGGGTCGTTCCCAGACGTTTTTTCTGTGTCTCGATCAGACCAAAATGTTCAATATTGATTTCAGGAATTACCATCGGAACATCCGGTGTCCAGCGGTGTGCACTGTTATTGGATACGACCGGTGTTTCTGTCTTCGCATATGCTTCCTCAATTGCTCTGATCTCATCTTTTGTCATATCAACAGCACTGAATACAAAGTCAACCGTCTCAGCAACCTTCTCTACTTCATTTACATTTAAAACAACCAGATTCTTTACACCTTCCGGCATCGGTGTAGTCATCTTCCAGCGTCCGCCGACTGCCTCTTCATATGTCTTTCCGGCAGAACGCGGACTTGCAGCTACCGTCACCACCTCAAACCATGGATGGTTCTCAAGCAGCGCGATAAACCTCTGTCCTACCATACCTGTTGCTCCTAAAATACCTACTCTCAGTTTCTTTTCCATTTCCTTCATCCCTCTTCTTTCTCTTGTATTCTTCTGCTCCCGTCTGCGTGACGGAAACGGGTGTATTCCCCGCTTAGTATGTTTTCATGTACTCCTGGTACATTGTAATTACCCGATTCATGGACTCCATTCCCGGCGCTCCTGTAGTCACACGTTTATTCACACATGTCTCCAGGCTGATCGCCTCATAGATATCTTCTTCAAATGCCGGAGATATTTTTTTGTATTCCTCAAGAGGGAGTTCATCCAGCGCGATCTTTTTCTCGATACAAGTCAGCACCAGCTGTCCTACGATTCCATGAGCATCGCGGAATGCCACTCCGTGATTCACCAGATAGTCTGCCGCATCCGTCGCATTGGTAAACCCATGTCTTGCACTGTCTTTCATGCGATCCTTATTGAACTGCATGGTTCTGAGCATTCCTGTAAACAGCATAATACATCCCTTGGCTGTATCAATTGCATCGAATGCCCACTCCTTGTCTTCCTGCATATCCTTGTTGTATGCAAGCGGAATTCCCTTCATCGTAGTAAGAAGCGCATTCAGTGCTCCATAAACACGTCCTGTCTTCCCTCGAACCAGTTCTGCAATATCCGGATTCTTCTTCTGCGGCATGATGCTGCTTCCGGTACTGTAAGCATCATCGATCTCTACGAACTGATACTCATTCGAATTCCAGATGATCACTTCCTCGGAAAATCTGCTCAAATGCATCATGATCATAGAAAGTGCTGACAATAATTCAATCAGATAATCCCTGTCCGATACACCATCCATACTGTTCAGTGTAGGGCCTTCAAATCCAAGCAGCTCCGCAGTATACTGCCGGTCCAGCGGATAGGTTGTTCCGGCCAGAGCGCCTGATCCGAGCGGACATGTATTCATACGTTTTGAAAGATCGAGAAGTCTCTCATGATCTCTCTTAAACATCTCAAAATACGCACCCATATGATGTGCCAGCGTGATTGGCTGTGCTTTCTGGAGATGTGTAAATCCAGGCATGATTGTCTCTGTATTTTCTTCCATTACATGAAGAATAGCCTGCAAAAGCCCCTTCACCAATTCGTTGATCTCTCCGATCTCATCTCTGGTATACAGCTTCATATCCAGTGCCACCTGGTCATTACGACTTCTTCCGGTATGCAGCTTCTTTCCCGGTTCTCCGATTCTGTCAATCAGTGTTGCTTCTACAAAACTGTGGATATCTTCATATTTATCAGAAATCTCCAATTTTCCTTCCTCAACATCATTTAAAATTCCATTCAGTCCGGCAATGATCTGATTCTTTTCTTCCTCTGTCAGAATATTCTGCTTCGCAAGCATCGTTACATGCGCGATACTTCCCTTAATATCCTGTGCATAGAATCGCTTGTCAAACATAATGGATGCATTAAAATTATATACTAACTGGTCTGTTTCCTTTGTAAAACGACCGCCCCATAACTGTGCCATATGGATATTCTTCCTTTCGTATGAAATTGCTGTTTACGATTTTATCATATTTCCAGGCAAAAGCAAATATAAATATGGGATTTTTACGATTTACCAGACAAAAGTGCTTTCTGTTTTCTTCGTTCTTCCAGAGAAAACTCACATCCACAGTAATCCTGACGGTATAAACCATACTTTTCGGACAATTCAATAGAACGCTTATATCCATTCCTTTTTTTAAAGTCTGAAAACAGATATTCCACTCCATATTCCTCTGCCAGATTTTTGCCTATCTCATTCAACTTTGCAGCATTCTTAAGCGGACTGATACTGAGTGTCGTCGTAAAGTAATCAAATTCACCTTCTCTGGCAATCCGTGCAGTTTCCCGAAGCCGGAGCTCATAACAGCGAAAGCATCTCGCGCCGCCTTCTTTCACTTCTTCCATGCCTTTCGCCATCTCGTAAAATCGTTCCTTTTCATACCTTCCCGCCAGAAAAGATACCGGATGCTTCCATGGCATCTCCTCAATCAAAGTCTGCTGTTCCTGGATCCTTTTTGTATATTCACTTTCCGGGTAGATGTTGGGATTGTAATAAAACACAGTGATCCGAAAATACTGACTTAAGTATTCCAGCACATAACTGCTGCATGGTGCACAGCAGCTGTGCAGCAAAAGAGTCGGCACCCGTCCTTCCTTTTGCAGATACTCGATCTGCTGATCCAGTTCTCTCTGGTAATTGATCTTTCCCGTCATCTCCGCTTTCTCCTTACCTTTCTCATATACCATCTATTTCTGATATTTTTACTTATGAATTATAGTCTCTTCTTTCTTTTCTGGCAAGCATAATCCGCACTTATCCCGTTTTTTTGCATATGATAGTATATCAGACGGGGCAGGAGGTTCCTATGGAACAGATATTAGAATTAAAACATATCCATTACGCATATCACAACCTGGAAGGCGAGACACCGGCACTTATCGACATTTCATTTGCATTGAACAAGGGAGAATTCGTTGCGATCGTAGGACCTTCCGGGTGCGGAAAATCTACACTCCTCTCGCTGATTGCCGGACTTCTCGAACCGGAAAAGGGACTGATCAAAGTGAACGGCAGATATCTGCGCGAAAGTACTACGAATATCGGCTATATGCTGCAGCATGATGAGCTTTTTGAATGGAGAACCATCTACAACAATGTTCTTCTGGGGCTGGAAGTACAGCATATGCTGACTGCAAGGACCCGTGAACGGGCGCAGGAACTTCTGGACATCTATGGTCTTGGCCAGTTTCGCAATTCCAGGCCTTCTGAACTATCCGGCGGCATGCGGCAAAGAGCTGCACTGATCCGTACTCTGGTTCTGGAACCCGATCTTCTTCTTCTTGACGAACCATTTTCTGCACTGGACTATCAGACCCGCCTGAATGTCGGAGATGATATCGGTCAGATTATCCGTCACGAACAGAAATCCGCACTCCTTGTGACGCATGATCTGTCCGAAGCTATCTCTCTGGCTGACCGGGTCATCGTATTATCCGGTCGTCCTGCAACCATCAGACAGACAATTCCATTAATCTTTCAGCTGGAAGAAGATACACCGCTGAACCGACGAAATGCACCAGAATTTAAGACGTATTTTAACCTCATATGGAAGGAGCTGAACACGCATGAATGAGTTATCACAGGGACAACAGGCCTATCTGCAGCAGCATCGCAAACACTTGCGAATCGTCCGGATCTCACGCATACTGATCCTCCTGAGTTTCCTTTTCGTCTGGGAATTTACAGCCAATGTCGGAATCATTGATTCCTTCATCTTCAGCAGTCCCTCCAAGATCGCCTTATGCTTCTGGGGAATGGTTCTGAATCACAGCATCTTCCTCCATACCGGAATTACACTGTATGAGACAATCTTAAGCTTCCTGCTCGTGACTGCCATCGGAATCCTGGTGGCAGTTGCCCTGTGGTTCAGTCCGAAGCTTTCCGAGATCCTGGATCCATATCTGGTGGTTCTGAACAGCCTCCCGAAATCAGCCCTGGCGCCGCTTCTGATCGTATGGCTGGGTGCCACAAAGACGACCATCATCGTAGCCGGAATGTCTGTCGCGATCTTCGGAAGCATCCTGAGCCTGTACACCAGCTTCACCACCGTAGATCCAGGCAAGATCAAGCTGATCTATACGCTACAGGGAACACGCATGCAGGCCCTTCTAAAGGTAGTCATTCCCAGTTCGATTCCCGCGATCATAAGCAACATGAAAGTCAATATCGGTCTGTGCCTGGTAGGCGTCATCATCGGAGAATTCCTGGCCGCAAGAAACGGACTTGGGTATCTGATCATCTATTCCAGTCAGGTATTTAAAATGGATTGGCTTCTGATGAGCATCGTCCTTCTCTGTATTATGGCGATGTTTCTTTATACACTGATCAGCTTATTAGGGAAATGGTGTGACAAACACTTTTAACCCAATCCAACACAGGAGATGCCCCGCACCTCCTGGCTACATATTACAACCTGCGAACCTCAAAAAGACTGTTTCAACCTTTCATATATCCGTTCCACATCATATTCCGGTGCAAACTCACCAGCCATGTCATAGATTCTATGAATCGTATCAAACGCTTCCTCCAGCATCTCTGCTGTCTGTTCTTCCGAGATTCCTTTTTGAATCTTTTTTACAACTTGATGAACAAGTTTCATCATTTTTCCATCATCCTGACCTTCCAGTCGACCCAGTTTTTCCCCTTCCTCAAATGCCTCTTCCCTTTGCACTTCCATATCCATTTTATAATCGTACTCCGCCACCAGCATATTCACTACCTCACTTCCACGTTTTGTCAGATAGTCCGCAAGTATTCCTTTCTGGATACATTCTTTGATTGCATGTTCGTATGCATCTTCGTCACCTGTTTCTTGATATTTGCGTATCATATCTATAAATTGTCCATACTCTTTTAATACCGGACACTTTTCCAGTATTTCATGACCCGCATCAGGATTAATATTAATGACTTTAGTTTCCTTTCCATTATAAAAAGTATAAAACTCCGGTTTTGGCAGTCTTATGATTTCCTTTTTATATCGCTTTCTAACAGGAACCATCTGCTCATAAGCTCTTCCGGTATACATCAGATTTCGAAGGGGCATATTTTTATTAATGGTTGACTGATGCTCTCCCAATATCAGCACTTTCCCTCCGACTCCAAAAGAAAAGTCATTCTGAAAATTCATATACAATACATTATCTACACGAATCTTTCGAATCTCTGTGCCTTCCGGCAATGGTTCTTTGTGTAGTGCATTGTACAACATGCGATCGTTTTCTTCTGCGAACTCATCTTCGTAAAATAAATCCACTAATACACTGTTTTTCACTTTTCGGTTTTCTTTCGCCATTCAATCTCCTTCCCGTTTTTGAGAAACAGATGAAATGATCTGATTTTTACCAAATAAGTATATCTATCTTTATTTTATACAAAACTTTTTATTACTTCAAGTCTGTTTCTCAAAACTTATTCTATTGTATTACTCTGTGATTGTTTGAGGGATTTTCCTCGTTGACAGTCCTATGGACTGTTTGATTTTTTGAATTGTAATCAGAATAAACCTTCAGATACCATTATCTGTAAGTGAACTTATCTTAACACGAAAGTATATTTTATGCAATCATTTTTTACCTAATAAAATAATATGGGAATAAAGATAGGACTGTTGCAGAATATAGTTTCATGCTACAGTCCCATGTTATCTTTCTTTTATAATTGTTGATTCGGATTTCTGCGCCATACATAGCCAACCAAGATCGCCAGGATGCCCAGGATTACCAGAATCGGCACCGGCCACCACAACTGTCCGGTCTGCGGAAGCTTAGAACCTCCACCTGTCGGAACCGTTGTGCCCGGCTTCTTATAGGTATTGGTTATGATAAATGTCTTTCCTTCCTGTGTGCTGGTCATGGTATATCCGGACGGCACCGTCTGTTCTACTGCTTTCCACTCATGACCTGCCTCCAGATCTTCCCAGGTGTATTTCCAGTTATTTTCCTGATTCAAAGTTACGGTTTCATATGATTTTCCATCCTGCAAAAGCTCTACCTTAATGCTTTCCGGTCGCTTCTTCTCATATCCTGTATCTTTCCAGATCTTTACTACAGAATAATCAGACAGATCCCCGTGAAGATCTTCTTTTCCGATCTTTGTATGCTCAATTACCGGATGGCAGACCCAGTTCCCTGCTTCATCTCGATTCGGCACTGTCACAAGAATCGGAGACGGTGTATAGAGATACTGATCATCCTGTGTAGTCTCACCAATGATCAGGTACAATCCTTTCGGGATTCCACTCATCACAAGTGTTCCGTTCTCATCGGTCTCTTCCTGATATACAGGTTGTAAATCCTGTACCATTCCATCCAGCGTTGTCGCCAATGCATTCCATCCTTCTGCATTCAGATTGTCCAGATGATTCAACTCTTCTATTTCATCCGTATATCCGTCAAATGGCGCTTCCAGCGAAAAAACTCCTGTCTCGGAAAAGGCTGCCACTTTATAGAACAAAAACTGATTCTTTCCAGCAGCATAATGTATCGTCAGACTCGTCTCTTTTGCTACATCGCCATTCTGACCGGCTGCATATACCGTTGCCGGCAAAAGCAACACTGCAGCCAGAGCACAACAGAACCGCAAAATCTTTTTCTGTAGTTTTCTGCTCCATCTATCCACGTTATCTCCTCCTTTTCCTCCTCTTATCTATGCTTAAGATTTCTTTTTCCGATAATGTACCAGCACCCAGATGATCAGTATCAGCAGAATCGGCACTGCAATCGCTGATGCTACGATCAAACGATCCACCTGCATGGCGTCTGCCGTCACCCGGATCGAATCATCCTCCAGGTTCGGGATACGGTGCCCGCGCACCAAAAGCCGGTGAGAATTCACTCCATAAGGTGTACAGGTAACCAGTGTACACAGATCCAGTTCCGGATCAATCTCCAGACCAGTCAGATCGTCCGGTTCTACAATACTGATCTTATCCACCTCATAGGTCAGTGTCTCATCCAGCACCCGGATCATGAAGACATCTCCCTCATCCAGTTCGTCCAGATTGGTAAATAACTTGGCAGACGGAAGTCCTCGATGTCCGGATACCACACTGTGAGTTCCAATTCCACCAACCGGCAGTGAAGAGCCTGGGATATGACCTACTGCAATCTGCAGAACACCTTCATCTGTTCCATGATAAATTGGAAGAGATACCTTGATCTCCGGGATCTCTATATATCCCATGATCCCAGTTCCACCAACATCCAGAATACGGTTATACTCTTCTTCTTCCTCTTCCGTCAGGTTCCAACGGTTCGGTTGATACGAAAGCTTCTGATTGTATGCTTCCGCTTCCTGCCACATCTTTTCATAATCTTCATCGTCCAACTCCGCCACTGCTTCCGCATAAGTCGCGATCGCCCTGGACTGATGAAATGAATTCCAGTAATCACTGATTGTCGGATACAGCAGTAAGGACAGGCCTACGAAAAAGATCAGCACAAGTATGATTGTCGAAATATTCTTTTTGACCCACTTCATAAAACTCTCCTTACCGTTGTATCCGGGATAGAGCATGTTATTCCCGATACTCCATCCCGCTATACAACGCTTTTGCCCTGTGTCAAATGTTCTTCTTCATAACATATCTGCATGATAATCCAGGAAGAACATTCTGACACACCAGGATACTTTGCAAATTATTTATTCATACGTCTCTTTGTGATCAGCATGATTGCTGCACCAAGTACAAGGATTGTACCAAGAACGTAGAAGATTGTGGTACCCATACCACCAGTCTCTGGAAGAGTAGAACCCTGCTTATTCTCAATAGTATTTGTAACATTAGAATCAGATGTTAATGTTGTTGTTGCCGATGTTCCATCTGCATTTTCTGAATGTGTAGCTTTAATCACAACAGTTGTATCAGCACATTTATTATATCCTGCAGGAACCGTTGTCTCTTTTAATACATATGTACCAGCATCCAAACCTTTTATATTGAATACACCAGTACCAGCAGCAGATGTCATTTCTACTGCTGTTTCTCCTGATTTCACAGGACGATATGCGCTTAACGTTTCATCATAAATCAAACCAATTTCAGTAGTTCCTGTAGAGTCATACAGCCTAAAACCTGCACCTGCTAATGGTGTTTTGTTTTTAGAATCTGTTGCATCAACCTTCGTGTTATCTACTTCATATGTGAATACCCATACACTATCTTCTGGAGTCTTACCTAATTCTTCATTTCCTTCACCACTAGCATTCGGATTATTAGAATATTGAAGACCTACTGTATTTTTGTTTGTTGTTGTACCAGACGCGTGATTTACCTGTGCATTTTCATTTAAATGTGCATTATAAATAACTACTATATCAGCACCATCTGTCAAATTTACTTCTGAAATAGACTTAATATCATCAATTGTAAGTGTCCAACTTTCTCCTGCCTGATTTGCAGTTGCAGTACAAGAATACTGACCAGCTTCAAGAGTGACACCATCAACTGTTACACTGTCAATAGATTCAAAGGTCACACCTTCAGACATTGTATCTGTAAATATAACTTTATACTTCTCGTATGCGTTAAAATCAGTATCTGCTGGCAGATTAGCAATTAATTTAAACTGAAAAGATTCATTGATTGCATGGTCAGCAGATTCTCCCCATCCATCTGTGGCACCTGCTTCTGCATCATCAATCTCATCCCATACCTGCTTATCAACTGTTGGCTTCGCAGATTTTGGAGATAACTCAATATTTCCTACAACCTTAAGAATGTAAGAAGTATAAGCATCATCTTTGTTCGTTAAAGAGTCATCCTTATCTTTCACCAGATAATAACCTGCTGCAAGACCAGAAATTTCATATTTACCATCTGTTACAGTACTAGCAGAACCAGCTGCAGTTGTAAGATACGGAGCAACTTCTTTTGCAAATGCTTTTGCATCCGCTTCTGTTTTCAACTTTTCAGCTTTCGTTGCCGCATTGCCTAAAGCTGTTTTTCCATCTTCAGATACGCCGGAACCCCATACAATGTTGGAAAGTGTAGTTCCAGATAAATCACCAGTAAAAATCTGGTAAGCTTCATAAGTATGACCTTCTGCTGAGTTATTGATTGTAATGGAATAGGTATCTGCAGCAAATGCGGTCATTGACATTGCCAATACCATAACCGCTGTCAGTAATAAACTGACAAATTTTTTCATGTGTTTCATCTCTTTTCCTCCTTTATCTTTTATACATGAAATAGTTTTCTTTTTGGATGTGTCCACCCCTCATATCATCTATAGTGGCTCAGTTGTCAAGACAAAAATCTAAGATTTTTATAATGAACTGATATGCTTGATAAGTTACAAGGAGCCGGGGGAGAATAGTTGGACACTCCCCTGATCCATATATGCTAAG
>NZ_JBDOHS010000009.1:0-150554 GCF_039832105.1 Dorea sp. YH-dor226
CCGTGAACCAGTATATCATAAAGGATAATGTCAAGGTCAGGTAGTATTCTCTTCGAGAATCTCCACCTTTCCCTTGACATTATCTTAGGGGTGAAGTGTTACCAATCATTGACACCTATACATATAAAATGGCACTGTAATAAGTGAATTTCTTGACAAAGTAGATTTGCTGTAGTAATATACTGAAATATAAAAGGGTAAGCGAAGGCGCTCGAAACAAAAAGTTTCGGGCGCCTTTTCTGATATCCGGAGGAGGCGACAAAAGATGAGGGAACTGATTGATCATACAGAAGGCATCAATCGTCTGCTGGCGAGATATGGTGTGAAGTTTGGCTTATATAAAGATGGGACATTTCACGAACAATTTTAAGATCATAAGAAGACTATATGAATAATTGTTGTGTATTATAAAAAGATCCTGTGAGAAATCATATGCCAAAAAGCATGGAATCTCTCGCAGGATCTTTCTTTTATCCATTATTTCTCTAATACTTCATTCATGAAAGCAATGATGCCCTGTTCTACATCACCTTTGATCGCATTGTAGTTATGGATCTCATGGCGGTATCCGGAGTAAAGGCGGGTCTTTACATTGTGGCCGGTGTCGCACAGCCAGTTTGCCACTTCATATACGCCTTTTCCGTATTCGCCGACCGGATCCTGGTCGCCTGCGATATTGTAGATCGGAAGTGTGGTCGGCACTTTCTTGGCCCATTCGATTCCTGTGATGACGCTCATCATCTGTGTGAAATCATACATCGCCTGATTGCTGGTCGGTTTTGTAAATGCATCAAATGGATCTTCGGCATGGTCTGTCTGTACGTACGGGTCAGCACAGATCCATTCATTTCCGATCCGGATCTCGCCGCAGCGCTCGCACATCCAGCCAAGCAAAGTTCCTGCATATTCCGGATTACATTCTTTTCCGTGTCCTTCTTCCACTGCTTTTTTCAAAGCTTCTTCAGCAACGTCTGCATTGCGGAATACACCACAGGTACCACAGATCGTGATTCCGGCAAGGTCGTCTCCGTATTTTGCGGCATAGTCTCTTGCGATAAATGATCCCATGCTGTGTCCGAACAGAAAATACGGAAGATCCGGATATTTCTCACATACCAGTTCTTTCAAAGTATGCTCATCTTCCATCATAGTGTGGCATCCTTTTTCTCCCCAGTCACCCCAAGTGTCGTTGACCATAGCTGTTTTTCCGTGTCCCACATGATCATCTGCGGCAACGATGAAACCGGCATCAAGAAATGCAACGATCATATGCAGATATCTTCTGGAATGCTCTCCGAATCCATGAATGATCTGAACGATGCCCTTTGGTTTCGCAGCCGGAACATAGATCCATCCCTGTACTTCATCCCGCTCGTTAAAGGATCTGAAACTTACTTCATGTAACATGATAATACACCTCCAATGTCTCCTGATTATCAAGATAATCCTGTTACTTTTATTTTAGGATTCGGAGGTGTATCTGTCAATGAAATACCCACCAGAAGCGGGAATAATAAAACGGATCCTGATAAGGTGCGGAAAGAATAGAAAGGATGTCCCGTAAACGTGGTTTTGAAAATGCAGGGTGAGGAAGCCGAATATCGGAGATTGCCGCGGTCATCGTTGAAAGCTGCGGAATCGATAATACTCCAACCAGTATCACACAAAACAGGATCAGAAGCATTGATTCTGCCGGAGAGTGGACGTCTGAAAGAATGCCGCTGCATCCCTTAATTGTGGAATAGACAAGTCCGTGAAACAGATAGATCGCCATTGTCCGCGTACCGATATAGGAGTAACACGTTTTTCTGTCGGAAATCAGCAGTGCAACTGCCAATGCCATGACAAATCCAATGAGGTAGCATATACACCGGCAGAGAATTCCTTCTGTAAGAGTCTGTCCCAGAAAATGATAATTATATCTTCCGTAAAATACTTTCGGAGAAACGGTCCTGCAATACGGGTTCAGAATCAGGAAGACTGTGAAAGCGGCAATCAGAATGACTGCAACTATCCGGTTACGTCTGGTTCGGAGCAGGGTCAGCTTTTCTCTGTCGAAATCTGTTCCTGCCAGAAAGAACGGGAAGAATACAAGCGTCCTTGGAATGCTCAGCAGATTCCCTGACATTGTGGAGCATCCGATCAGAAGACCGGCTGCAATGGTGATGATCATATAATGTGGTATTTTTTTTACATAAGGTGTCAGAAGTCTCCAGAAAAAGAGAGCCTGCAGATACCACAGTGAAAATTTTGGATACATCAGATACAATCCCGTTGGTTTGTGAATGATCACAACGTATAAAAAGTAATACAATAATTCGAAGATGAGGTAAGGAATAACAAGCTTTTGGATCAATACACGGAAAGGAAGCTTTCTTTTTGAAAAATATCCGGAGATGAAGATAAAGGCCGGCATATGAAATGATACGATCAGCCACTTGAGTGTCGTTAAAAAAAGGTTGTTGTCATAGCTGTTTTCGATAAAATGTCCGATTACAACCAGAACGATCAAAAAAGCTTTGTAGTTGTCGAATAAATAGTCTCGCTGCTTTGATGATGACATGATTTTCCCTCCCTGAAATCTAATAGGAATCAAAACTTTCTTCATTCTACTCCTAATTCTGATGATGAACAAGAAGTAAAACGCAGAAAAAAGCGAGTAATTTGTTCATAATTTTGTAACATTTTTTGTGAAAAGTAGTTTTTCTATTTGATTATTTCCCCTCAGGGGTCTTCTCAAAAACGGTCAGTCAGGTATAATAGTAATTAACCAGAGCGGTCAGAGAAAGGGAGAAAAGATGAATGAGAGATTTCTGTCCCTGCCGGAAGAAAAGCGGCAGCGGATCATTAATGCGGGATATCGGGTCTTCAGTCAGAACAGCTACAAAAAAAGCCCGGTAGGAGAGATAGCGTCTGAAGCGGGAATCAGCAAATCGCTGTTGTTTTATTATTTCCGCAATAAGAAGGAACTATACTTGTTTTTATGGGATGAGGCATGCAGAGTAACGCTGGAAGCGCTCAGGGAAGAACGATGCTATGATCCGGACAGCCTGTTTGAGATGATGGAACGGGGATTGAATGCAAAGGTAAAGATCATGCATCGGTATCCGGAACTCACAGCATTTGTTATGAAAGCATTTTATGAAAAAGATCCGGAGGTATCTGCCTGTATCCAGGAAAGCTATGCGGGGTATATCCAGCAGAAGGCGGGGGTATCTCTGAGTATGCTCAATCCGGAAGAATTTCGTCCGGAGATTGATCTGCAGATGATGTTAAACGAAATGTACTGGGCAACGGAAGGCTATCTATGGGAGAAAGTGCAGAGTGGGACGCTTGAAGTAGAGTCACTGGAACAAGAGTTTCACAAAATGATGGATTTCTGGAAAGTAGTGTATCTGAAGGAGGGAGAATAATGAATGCGATTATCAGCACAGAGAATCTGACAAAATATTACGGAAAGAGCAGAGGAATCATAGATCTGAATCTGGATGTAAAGGAAGGAGAGATCTTTGGCTTTATCGGACCGAACGGTGCAGGTAAGAGTACGACCATGCGTGTGCTTTTAGGACTGGTATCGCCGACTTCAGGATCTGCAGAGATATTCGGAAAACAAGTGGGAAGGCAGCAGAAAGAGATCCTGTCCAGGATTGGATATCTTCCGTCAGAGGCAATGTTTTACAGCGGAATGCGTGTGGCTGAAGTGTTGAAGCTGTCTGCAAAGCTATATGGAAAAAACTGTGAACAGCGAAGAAAAGACCTGTGTGAGCGCTTTGCACTGGATGAGAAACGAAAAATCAGTGAGCTGTCGTTAGGAAACCGGAAAAAAGTTGCAATCGTAAGCGCTTTTCAGCATGATCCGGAGCTGTTGATCCTGGACGAGCCGACCAGTGGGCTGGATCCGTTGATGCAGAAAGAATTTTTTGATCTGGTAGAAGAATGTCATAAAAAAGGAAGAAGTGTCCTTCTGTCGTCACACGTGTTGTCAGAAGTGCAGCAACATTGTGGGAGGGCGGCAATTCTGCGGGAGGGCAGACTGATCGCATGCAGCAGTGTAGAACAGCTGGCCGGAAAGCAGTGCCGGAAAGTGGAGATAAAAACCAGAGATAAGATTGGTGGACTTGAGGGAATCCGAAGGATGGAAACGACAGGTCAGCGGGTGAGCTTTCTGTATGAAGGAGATATGTCAAAACTGTTAAAAGTATTGAATCAGATAGATGTCCAGGATCTGATCATATCAGAACCTGAGCTGGAAGAAGTATTTCTTCATTATTATGAGAAGGGTGGTGTGCAGGCATGACAGTATTCGGACATGAGATGAAAAGAGGAAGACTTGCACTGATCATCTGGACCATAGGAATTGCGTCCATGATCATTGTATGCATGGTATTATATCCGGAGATGAAAAAACAGATGGATGGAGTATCGGAAATGTTCTCCAATATGGGAGGTTTTACGGCTGCCTTTGGTATGGATCAGGTGAATTTTGGAGAGGTAATGGGATTTTATGCGGTAGAATGTGGAAACATTCTGGGACTTGGCGGAGCATTTTATGCAGCGCTCCTGGGTATTACAGCTCTTTCAAAAGAAGAAAAGGATCATACAGCAGAGTTCCTTCTGACCCATCCGATCAGTCGTCTTCAGATTACCATGGAAAAGTGGGGCGCATGCGTTATGCAGCTTTTACTGATGAACGGAATCATCGCAGCTGTATCCGTTGCAAGTTTTGCAGCCATCGGGGAAGAGATGCAGGGAAAGACATTTTGGCTTCTGCATCTGGCTTTTCTTGTAATGCAGCTGGAAGTAATGAGCGTATGCTTTGGAATCTCTGCATTTCTTAAGGGGAGTGCGATGGGAACCGGGATCGGTATTGCAACGATCCTGTATTTCCTGAACATTATCCGCAATATCAGTGACAAAGCAGAAGGATTAAAATATGTAACACCATTTGCTTATGCAGACGCATCTGATATTGTGGCAGAAGCAGCGGTAGATGAAAAATTGCTGATGATAGGAATTCTTTATGGAATTGTCGGCATACTGGTGGCAATTCTGTATTATCGGAAAAAAGATATCAGTGTATAGTATTCGTAAAGTTCCTTTTGGAGGGTACATCATGTACTCTCCTTTTTTTTCTATAAAACTGACACAATCGTATGAAAAACCTGCCTATCGACGGAGTGAGGATTTCTGTAAAATTGAAGTATCAGACAGAGGGAAGGAGTCACCTGAAGACAAGTGCTGTCATGAGAGGAGAACATGATATGAAGATAGAAAAAAATTCTGTCGGTTCTGCAGAACTGGCATACAGGATCTTTGGGAACGGAAAAGTGGATGTGATTATTGAGATGGGACTTGGAGCCTCCGTGGCAGAATGGTGGAGGATTGCAGAGCGATTGGCAGAATCACATACCGTGCTGCTCTATGAAAGGGCGGGATATGGAAGAAGCAGTGTATCTCGTCTGGAGCGGACACCGGAAAATATTGCAACAGAATTGTATCAGCTTCTGAAACAGGTTGAACATACAGAAAAGATTGCGATTCTTGCACATTCTCAGGGTGGATTATATGCCTGGAAATTCGCAAAGATGTATCCGAAGATGGTGGAAAAACTGGTACTTCTGGATCCTCTTTCACCGGAAGATTACCGGTTCCGTATGGAACTGACAGAGGAGGAATTCAAAAAGAGTGGAGCAGATAAGACGGAAGGGCTTCAGATGAATCTGCGGCTTACCAGAATGCATCTGGGATGGATGGTTCGAATGGTCATGCGAAAAGCACCGCCGTTTTATTATTATGATAAATTTTCGAAGGAAGAAAGAAAAGAGATACTGGCGATGCTGGGCAGATCACAGACATATGAGACTGCGCTGAAAGAGTATGAAGCGGCGCATGATATGTTTCATCTGATGGGACTCCTGGATCAAAAAAACGCTCCAAAGATGCGAATCGTTCTGATCACGCATGATTCCGACATTGCGAGAAAAGAGATCCGGGAATTTGGCGGTGCTTCAGAAGAACAGGCAGAAAAGATTGAAGTACTCTGGCAGGAACTGATGCATGCCTATCTGGATTGTGTGTCAGACGGGGAATGGATACAGGCAGAGCACAGCAGTCATTATATTCATCTGACAGATATGGATCTGGTATGTAATATTTTGAGGAAAGATGTTGATATGGTGATTTGAAAATAATTATTCGGTACGACAGGTTCCTGTATCCAATACTATGGAAATGTGATACTATATTGGACAGAAGAATCAAAAAGATGGTATTGGAAAGGGGAGGTACATATGACAAGAGGAGAAGGCGCCTGTCTGGTCTGCGGAAAACCACTGGTTTATTTTGAACATGCAAAAAAGATGGAATGTAGTATGTGTCATGGGACTTTTGAAAGTTATGCTAGCTGTGAGGATGGGCATTTTGTATGTGACGAATGTCATGCGAAGCGTGGAATTGAAGTAATCATGAACGGCTGCCGAAACAGTCAGTCAAAGAATCCGATTGAGATCATGCAGATGCTGATGATGGATCCATATATTTATATGCATGGACCGGAGCATCATGTTATGGTAGGAGCTGCACTTCTGACAGCATATCGTAATTGTGGCGGAGAGGTTGCATATGAGGATGCGCTGGAAGAGATGAAAAAGAGAGGATCCGAGTATCCGGGAGGCGCCTGTGGCATGTGGGGATGCTGTGGTGCGGCAGTGAGTGCAGGGATCTTTATGAGTATAATTACGAAGGCAAATCCGCTTACCGGAACTTCCTGGAGATATTCGAATCAGATGACTTCAAGAGCACTGGGTGCGATCGCAAAGCTTGGCGGCCCAAGATGCTGCAAGAGGGATTCTTTTACGGCGGCAAAAGAGGCTGCTGCATTTGTACAGGAGAGTCTGGGGATTGATATGGAACTTCCGAAGAAGATACAATGTGATTTTTCACAAGAGAATCAGCAATGCCTGAAAAGGCATTGTCCATATTATAAAGGATAAAATAAGGGCTGGTTAAAGCCCTTATTTTTATCCTTTTTTTCGAGTTTCCTTGAATCAGATGCGGTCGCTTCGCCTGACGATTCCAAATCCGATGGAATATGGACCGGCATGTACTCCGATGGTTGCTCCGATGTGAAAGACCGGGATGTCCGGTACATCTGGATAGATTTCCCGCAGTTTTCCAAGTGCCAGTTTCTTAAAAGAATCCGCTTCTTTGACATCGTATCCGTATCCAATCAGGATTGTATAATCACCAGGAGTCATATGTGTTTCCTTCAGATAGTCTGTTAATAACTGTATCGTGCCATTGAGAGAATTTTTGCGTCCGCGCCTGATTCCGGAGGAATGAATCTCTCCGTTTTCCAGTGTGATCAGTGGTTTGACGTTTAATAAGGAGCCGGCAATACTGGTCACTTTACCGATCCGACCACCGTGCTGAAGATATTCCAGACTTCCGACGGTAAACAGAATTCGACCGGTTGGAATCAGTGCTTTCATGACAGTTACTGCATCGGTAAGAGTTTTTCCTGCATTTCGCAGTCGACATGCTTCCAGAACGAATGCACCCTGCATCAGTGTGCAGGCAAGAGAATCCAGAATCTCTACGTGAATGTCAGGATAATCTTCCAGGAGCATCTGTCTTGCAATCTGTGCAGACTGGATGGAAGAGCTTAATTTTCCGGAGATGCAGATACACAGGATATCCTGTCCTTTTCTGGCAGAATCCAGAAAAACCTGATAATAGTCTTCCGGAGATGGTGCTGCAGTCATGGGGAATCTTTGTGGATGATCGACCATCTGCTGGTAGAAGTCATCCAGTTTTAATTCAATTCCTTCTTTCTGGTATGTTTCTCCGTCAAAAGACACCAGAAAATGAACAACACGAATCTGATTTTCTTCTGTCATTTGTTCCGGAAGATCGCAGGAACCATCACTTACAATATTGAATCTAAATTCCATAGCAAACACTCCTATCGTTTATCTCGAATCGTTATAGTTTTATTTTAGCACGATATTTATAAAAATAAAGATGGAGAAACAGGAAAAGTTAGTGCAGTCGTCTGTAAAAAGTGTTAAACTTGTAAGGAAAATTTGTCTAAAAAGTTTATCTGGAGTAGAAGTACATATGGATACGAGAGAATTATTGGAAAAAGTCAAAAGTGGGCAGATATCTGTCTCTGAAGCGGAAGGGTATCTGCGAAAGGAGCCATTTGAGGAACTGGGGTATGCGAAAATCGATACACACCGGAAGATTCGCAGCGGAGCAGCAGAAGTTGTGTTCTGCAATGGAAAGATGGATGAACATCTTCTTCATATTTTTGAAAAGATTGTGAAAGCTGAGGGAGAAGTTATGGGGACGCGTGCTTCCATAGAACAGTATGAGTTTTTGAAAGCATATTTCCCCCAGATCGAGTACGATCCGGTTTCAAGAATTGTAAAAATAGAAAAAAAAGAAAAAGAAAAAATCGGCAGTATCGTAGTCTGCAGTGCGGGAACAGCAGATATTCCCGTTGCAGAAGAAGCGGCTCAGACGGCAGAATATCTTGGTAATTCTGTAAAGAGAGCGTATGATGTAGGGGTCAGTGGAATACATCGTCTGCTTTCGCAGATGGATCTCATACAATCTGCCAATTGCATCGTAGCAGTGGCAGGTATGGAAGGAGCGCTTGCAAGTGTTGTGGCAGGACTGGTGGACAAGCCGGTCATTGCAGTTCCGACGTCTGTGGGATATGGAGCAAATCTGAAGGGGATATCTGCGCTTCTGACGATGCTTAATTCCTGTGCCAATGGAATTGCAGTTGTAAATATTGATAATGGATATGGAGCGGGGTATATGGCTTCACAGATTAATCGACTGGGAGTGAAAAAACATGAAGAAGAAAAATAAGTTGTATCTGGAATGCTATTCCGGAATCAGTGGAGATATGGTGGTGGCTGCACTTCTGGATCTCGGAGCAGATGAAGAAGTACTGAAGCGTGTACTGGATTCTGTTCCGGTATCGGGATTTCGTGTGGAGATCAGCCGCGTGAAAAAGGCCGGACTTGATGTCTGTGATTTTCAGGTAATTCTGGATGAGGACCATGAGAATCATGATCATGACATGGAATATCTTTTCGGGAAGGAAGACCATGAGCACCATCATGAGCATGAGCATCATCACGAGGAGCATGAGCATCATCACGAGGAGCATGAGCATCATCACGAGGAGCATGAGCATCATCACGAGGAGCATGAGCATCATCACGAGGAGCATGAGCATCATCACGAGGAGCATCAGCATCATCACGAGGAGCATGAGCATCATCACGAGGAACATGGGCATCATCATGAACATGAGCATCGGGGGCTTCGGGAGGTCATGGAGATCATAGAACAGACGGAGATGACTTCTCATGCAAAAGAGATTGCGGTCAGAATTTTTACGATACTGGCAGAAGCAGAAGCAAAAGCTCATGGAACGACCCTGGAACAGGTTCATTTTCATGAGGTGGGAGCAGTAGATTCAATTGTAGATATCATAGCGGCAGCAGTATGTCTGGATCAGCTTTGTGTCACAGAGACGGTGATTCCGGTATTATATGAAGGATGCGGACAGATCCGCTGTCAGCATGGAATGCTTCCGGTTCCGGTTCCGGCGGTTATGAATATTATGCAGGAACACGGCCTGATTCTGCATGCGACAAAGCGTCGGGGTGAACTGGTAACGCCTACCGGAGCTGCGATTGCGGCAGCAATCTGCACATCCAATCATCTTCCGGAGCAGTTTCGAATTATAAAAACCGGTATGGGAGCCGGAAAGAGGGCATATGAGGTTCCGAGCATCCTTCGGGCAATGCTGATAGAGGAATCAGAGAATCTGGCAGAAAAAGATACCATCTGGAAACTGGAGACCAATATCGATGACTGTAGCGGAGAATGCCTTGGATATGTGATGGATCGTCTGATGAAGGCCGGTGCAAGAGATGTGCATTTTACTCCGGTATATATGAAGAAGAATCGCCCGGCATATCAGCTGAATGTTCTGTGCAAAGAGGAACAGATCAAAACCATGGAGGAGATTCTTTTCCGTGAGACAACGACGATCGGAATCAGGAGAGTCCGAATGGATCGTACGATACTGAAACGAAAGAGCAGGGAAATTGAGACGTCCTGCGGGAAAGCATATGTAAAAGTGTGTGAATCTGACGGAGAGACACGGGTCTATCCGGAATATCAGAGCGTATCAGAGCTCGCAGAAAAAAGTGGAAAATCATATTCTGAGATGTATCAGATCATTCAGGAGGAAGGCCATGGACGGATATGAAGATAAGTGTAAAAAGTTGTGGGAAGTGTTAGAACAGTACGCAAAAGAGAATCTCATGGTGGCTTTTTCGGGAGGGGTTGACAGTTCGCTTTTGTTATGGCTGCTCTGCAAAAAATGCGGAACGTATGGAACGACGGTGCATGCTGTGACGCTTCATACAACACTCCATCCGGCAGCAGAACTGGATATAACCAGAGCAGCGGCAAAAGAGGCCGGTGCAACTCATAAGATTATCTATGTGGATGAACTGAAGAAAGCCGGAATTGAGGATAATCCGAAAGACCGTTGTTATCGCTGTAAAAAATATATGTTTACGAGAGTTCAGGAAGAAGCCGAAAGATTGGGAATCCACACAGTGATCGAGGGGACGAATCTGGATGATACACGGGAATACCGCCCGGGAATTCAGGCATTAAAAGAGCTTGGAATAAAGAGCCCCCTTGTTGAGGCGGGATTTACCAAAGCGGATGTCAGAAGGCTGGCAAAGGAACTTGGCATATCAACTGCGGAAAAACCTTCAACACCATGTCTTGCAACACGTTTTCCATACGATACGCATCTGACATATGAAGAAATGCAGAAAGTGGATGCTATGGAACAGAGCATCCGTGCGATGGGCTTTTATAATGTCAGAACGAGAGTTCACGGCAATCTGGTAAGAATAGAAGTTGATAAGAAAGATATTCCAATGCTTCTGGAGCGAAGTGAAGAAGTAGTGAAGCAGGTAAAAGAAGAGGGGTATGTATATGTGACGATTGACATGGAAGGATTCCGATCCGGAAGTCAGGATGTATTGCTCCATGACCTGCAGCAGAAAGGGTAGAAGATGTATACGATAGGAACTCACATGTCAATTGCAAAGGGACTGGCAAAAACGGCTGAGAATGTGGTGGCGATGGAAGCAAATACCATGCAGATCTTCAGCAGGAATCCCAGAGGATCTACGTATAAAGAGTATACGGATCAGGAGATCGATAAGTTTCAGAAGATACGAAGAGAGCATGGATTCGGTCCCCTGCTTGCACATGCGCCTTATACGATGAATCTTGCAAGTGAAAAAGAGAAGGTCTATGAGTTCGCGTGCATGGTGATCCGGGAGGATGTTGCAAGAATGGACGCACTTGAGATAGAAAATATGGTCTTTCATCCGGGCAGCCATACCGGCATTGGAACAGAAGCAGGTATCCGTAATATTATTGCAGGCCTGGATCAGGCAATTACCGGTAATGAATCGATCACCGTACTTCTGGAGACTATGAGTGGGAAAGGAACTGAAATCGGAACAAGATTTGAAGAGTTAAGGGCAATCCGGGACGGAGTCAGACATCCGGAGAGAATCGGCATCTGTCTGGATACCTGTCATGTTTTTGCAGCAGGTTATGATATTGTACATGATCTGGACGGGGTGATCCGGGAGTTTGATCGCGTTCTGGGATTAAAACATCTGCGGGCCGTTCACTTGAATGACAGCCTGGAAGATTTTGGTTCTCATAAAGACCGTCATGCAGTAATCGGAGGGGGAAAGATCGGACTGGAGGCTTTGCTCAGGGTGATGAAGCATCCGGCACTTTCAGGACTTCCGTTTTATCTGGAAACGCCTCTGGATGATGCGGGGCACAGACAGGAGATACAGATGCTGAAGCAGCAGCTGTGTGAATGAAAGTAATACAGAACAGATATTAGAGTGTACAGGAGGAAACAGTATGAAGATGACCAGTATCAGTGATTGCTATACATTGAACAACGGAGTACAGATACCGTGTGTGGCTTTTGGAACCTATAAAGCTGCGGACGGAAAGAGCGCAGATATTATCCGGATGGCGATAGAAGCCGGTTACCGGTATTTTGATACAGCATCATTTTACGGGACGGAAGAATATCTTGCGCAGGCTATAGAACAAAGCGGGATTCCAAGGAGTGAGTTTTTCCTTGCATCAAAGCTCTGGAAAGAGGAGATGGGGTATGAGGAGACGAAAAAAGCTTTCGAGAGAACACTTGAAAGACTGCAGACAGACTATCTGGACCTCTACCTGATTCACTGGCCGCTTCCTGCACCGGATTATGATGACTGGAAGTCTCTGGATGCGGAGACCTGGAGAGCGATGGAAGAATTGTATGAGGAGGGAAGAATTCGTGCAATCGGACTTAGCAATTTTCTTCCTCATCACATAGAAAATATCAGAAACCATTGCAGGATTCAGCCGATGGTGGATCAGCTGGAGTTTCATCCGGGCTATACACAGGAGGCGGCAGTTCGTTATTGCCAGGAACATCAGATCCTGGTACAGGCATGGAGCCCGATCGGACGGAAAAGAGTTCTTGAAGAGCCGTTGATAAGAGATCTGTCTGAAAAATATGGGGTATCTCCGGCACAGATTTGTCTTCGATATGCTGTACAGAGGAATATTGTTCCTCTGCCAAAATCCTCTGTGATGGAAAGAATGAAAGAAAATCAGGATATTTTCTCATTTGAGATCTCGATGGAAGATATGTATCGTCTGGATACCATGCCGCAGGCGGGATGGTCAGGAGAACATCCCGACAGAGAAAGAGTCCGTTTCTGACAGGGGAACAGTGATGGAAAAAAGCAGAATTATAAAACCGATTGCGCATATTCGTACGGATTTTCCGACCAAGTTTGGGATTCCGAGACAGAGTGGGCTCGCGGATACGAAAGGAAAGATTGTATTTGAACCGGAATACCGGAATCCGGATGCCTTAAGGGGGCTGGAAGGGTATTCGCATCTCTGGCTGATCTGGGAGTTTTCACAGGCGGTCAGGGAGGAGTGGAGTCCAACGGTTCGTCCGCCAAGACTTGGAGGAAATGAAAGGGTAGGGGTATTTGCCACCCGTTCACCGTTTCGCCCGAACCCCCTTGGATTATCCTGTGTAAGCCTTTTGGGCATGGAAAAAGAGGATTTGGAGGGGATGGTGTTGTATGTAGGAGGTGCGGACCTTATGGATGGGACGCCGATCTATGACATCAAACCGTATCTTCCATATGTGGATTGTCATCCGGAGGCGAAAGGAGGATTTGCTGAACGTGTACAGGAATATTGTCTGGAAGTGGAATTCCCTGATCAATGGCTTGCAGTCGTTCCGGAAGAACAGAGGGGGCCGTTGATGCAGATCCTTGCACAGGATCCCAGGCCATCGTATCAGAAGGATCCGCAGAGAATCTATGGAATGGCATATGCAGGTCTTGAAGTAAGATTTCAGGTGATGGAAAGAAAACTGATTGTCTGCGAGGTACAACAGAGCGGACAGAACAGATCGTAAAAAGAAAAATATCAGGTATGGATTGAGAGGAAAAGAGATGGAATTTATCATTGCACAAAAGGAACACATTGACCGTATGTGTGAGATTACAGAAGACGCGAAAAAGCAGCTTCACGGTCTGGGACTGGACCAGTGGCAAAAAGGATATCCTTCCAGAGAAGTCTGGGAGCAGGATGTGATCAATGCCTGCACCTATCTTGCAATGGAGGATGGTGTGATTCAGGGGATTTTTGCTTTCCAGACGACACCGGATCCTTCGTACAAGGAAATTGATGGACAATGGCTGACGGATATCCCATATGCTTCCATGCACCGGGTATGTGTAGCCGATGGATGTAAGGGAAAGGGAGTCGCGGGCCGGATGTTTGCCTATGGATTTGAACTGGCGAGAAAAGCCGGTTTTGAGACGGTACGTATCGATACACATCCGGGAAATCTGCCGATGCAGCATGCTCTGAAAAAAGCAGGCTTTGAACCATGTGGAACGATACGTCTGGTCGGAGGATGTGAAGACGGTGATCTTCGAGTGGCGTTTGAAAGGATTCTGACAGATTAGGAAAGCGTATAATTCATCATTTTTCAACCAATAATGTAGATAAAAATGTCTGAAGGGCGGAAAGATGATGAAAACTTTTGATGAATTATACAAAGATATTCTGAATAGAAAAGTGAAACTGGAAGAACCACTTCCTCCGCAGTATGATTCCAGGCATCTGGACTGTCTGCTGCATCCGGAAAAGTATGCACCGGTGATTCCGGTGAGTGATTGTGAGAAATGCGCATATGACAGGGCGTGCCGGCAAAGCTGTATCTTTGATGCCATCATAAGGGATGAAGAGGGGAAACTTTCAATAAGCCCAAAGCTTTGCAGCGGATGTGGCGCCTGTATGGATGCATGCAGTATGGAGAGGCTTACAGCGAGAAAAGATGTGCTGCCTGTGATGAAAGCGGTCAGAGAGGCAAAAGAACCGGTTTATCTTCTTGTGGCTCCGGCAGCCGTGGGGCAGTTTGGGAAAGATGTCACGCTTGGAAAGCTTCGGACTGCGGCAAAGGCACTGGGTTTTACCGGTATGGTGGAAGTAGCACTGTTTGCTGATATTCTGACGCTGAAAGAAGCGTTGGAATACGACCGTCATGTAAAGAAAAAAGGGGATTACCAGTTGACCAGCTGCTGCTGTCCGGTGTGGATTGCCATGATACGTAAGATCTTCCATGAGCTTCTTCCGCATGTTCCGGGAGCCGTTTCTCCAAT
Source organism: Dorea sp. YH-dor226 (assembly GCF_039832105.1). Classification (NCBI taxonomy): domain Bacteria; kingdom Bacillati; phylum Bacillota; class Clostridia; order Lachnospirales; family Lachnospiraceae; genus Dorea; species Dorea sp. YH-dor226. Next base: position 14,829 of record NZ_JBDOHS010000009.1, read on the forward strand.
GATTGCATGCGGGCGTATGATAAAAAGACTTCATCCGGATGCAGTTACGGTATTTTTAGGACCATGTCTGGCAAAAAAGAAAGAGGCAGAAGAACCGGATATTGCAGATGCGGTGGATTATGTACTGACATTTCAGGAAATGCAGGATATATTGACTGCGGCCGACATTCATCCCGGGAAGCTTGCAGATATGAAGAAAGAACATGCATCTGAAGCCGGAAGACTCTATGCGCGTACCGGAGGAGTGAGCCGGGCTGTAGAAAATATGGTTCAACAGCTAAGGGCAGACCGGAATATTGCAGTAAAGGCAGAGCAGGCTGATGGAACCAGAGCCTGTATGGAAATGATCGAACGGATCCGGGCTGAAAAGACGGATGCCAGTTTTTTTGAAGGAATGGGTTGCGTCGGCGGATGTGTCGGAGGACCCAAAGTACTTCTTTCGCGGGAAGAAGGAAAACAATATGTAGATGATTATGCAGAAGCCGCAGAGTTTCGGACACCGCTTGAGAATCCATATGTATTGAAGATTCTGGAAGAATTGGGATTTCATACGGTGGAGGAACTTCTGGAAGACGAGTCTTTGCTCACCCGCAGGCTTTAGGAGGAATAATATGAAGTATTATCTTGCCCCGCTGGAGGGAATCACAACTTATGTATACAGGCGGGCCTATCACAGCTGTTTCCGTCCGATGGACAAGTATTTCACACCGTTTCTGGTGCCGCATACTAAGAAAGATTTTAATTCCAGGGAGAAAAATGAGATTCTCCCGGAACATAATGAGGGAATGTATCTGGTACCGCAGATACTGACAAACTGTGCTGAGGATTTCCTGCGCACTGCCGGGAAACTGAAAGATTACGGATACAGAGAAGTGAATCTGAATCTGGGATGTCCGTCGAAAACGGTGGTTTCAAAGTATCGCGGATCAGGATTTCTGGCGAAGCCGGAGGAACTTGACCGGTTCCTGGATCAGGTGTTTAAAAAGACAGATATCAAAGTATCAATTAAAACAAGAATCGGAAAATTTCATGCGCAGGAGTTTGAGGAACTTCTGCGGATATATAATCAATATCCGTTGGAAGAACTCATCATTCATCCGAGGGTGCAGCAGGATTTTTATAAAAATACTCCAAATCTGGAGATGTATAACTATGCAGTAAAAAACAGTCATCATTCATTGTGTTATAACGGGGATATCTTTACCGTGAAAGATGCTGGCCGAATCAGGGAACAATTTCCGCAGACAAATGTCCTGATGCTTGGAAGGGGCGTGATCTATAACCCATGCCTTACGGAAGAGCTTGAAGGAACCAGGAAATCCGGGGAAGTTGACAGACAAAGACTGCGCATATTCCATGACAGGCTTTTGAATGATTACAGAGAAGTGAATTCCGGAGATAAGAATGTTCTTTTTAAGATGAAAGAGATCTGGTGTTATATGGGATACCTGTTTCCAACAGCTGAAAAGTCGTTGAAAAAGATAAAAAAAGCAGAAAAACTGGATCGATATATAGAAGCAGTGAATGAAATCCTGTGATTTTTCTTTACTTTCGAATTAATATGCAATATAATAGAAAAAAATTCTATATACAGGAATTTTTGAAGGAGGAATCCGCTTGGATCATCTGAATCAATTGATTGCAGTGAATTTAAAAGAGATACGAAAGGGAAAGGGACTGAGTCTGGAGCAGGTGTCATCTCTTACATCGATCAGTAAAAGCATGTTAAGTCAGCTGGAGCGTGGAGAAGTGAATCCAACGATTTCAACGGTGTATAAGCTTTCACTGGGGTTAAAAGTCCCGGTCACGGCATTTACCACAGATAAGCCGATGCCTTTTTCCAGAACCGGAAAAAGAGAAGTTGCACCGCTTACAGGTGATGGCGGAAGATACCGTCTCTACCCGATCTTTAACTTCCGAAACGGACAGGATTTTGAGATCTTCGATCTGGAATTTGATGCAGGCGGGATGATGCAGGCGAATCGTCAGATGAACGGCACACGGGAATTCATAACCGTATATTCCGGTGAGCTTACGCTGATATTCAAGGATAAGGAGTATGCATTAAAAGCAGGAGATTCTGCCTCATACAATGCTTTTGATGAATACATATATAAGAACACGGGAACAGAAATGGTAACTGCGAATATTGTAGTTCACTACCCAAACTAGGAAGGAGTTTTGCAGCATGGAAGATCAGAAACAGCGGGTATATGACGCATTGAAAAAGATGAATATCAAGTATGAGGTCGTTGAGCATGAACCGGTTCATACGATGGAAGATATGGACAGACTGGGACTCCCGGAAAAAGGGACTCTCTGTAAGAATCTGTTCTTAAGAGATTCCAAAGGAAAGAGACATTTTCTTGTAACAGCTGATGAGAATACCAAAGTGGATCTGAAGACACTCGGAAGACAGCTTGGTGCCGGAAACTTAAGCTTCGCTTCTGAAGAACGACTGGAAAAATATCTTGGAGTAAAGCAGGGAAGCGTGACTCCGTTTGCTCTTATGAATGATACAGAGCATAACGTGGAGTTTTTTATTGATAAGAATCTGAGCAGATGTAAGAGCATGGGAATTCATCCGTTGGAAAATACAGCGACAGTGTTTATATCTTTTAAAGATCTGGATAAGTTTCTCTGGAATCTGGATGTGGATGTGGTGAAGATTAAATTATAACAGATATTTTTTTATGGTGATTTTATAGTTTTTTTATTGCATGTTGAGAGATGGAGAAGTAGAATAGATAAAGTATTCAGTATAGATGGAATGTCTGCGTCCGGCAGAATTCCTGTAAGAAAGGAAAGCGAGGAAGTATATGGAACAACAGCAAAGCAGACAGACTCCTCCGATCTCTCAGGAAAGCTATGGAAAAAGATTCTGGGAATTGTGGGGCCCGATTCTGATTAAATGGGCAATTGGTATCGGAGTCGGGATGGCTGCGATGATCGCCCTCATGATGGTATATATCGGTACACATTATACAACAACAGAGGCTTTGAATTCACTGATGGATAATCAGGACAAGATGATGGAGCTGTATGAGAAGATTGTAGTCAAATATATAGATTACAGTACGCTTGTGGAAGGAATGGAGGCGCTCATTACCATTCCGGTTATGGCAGTGATGTTTCACAGGGATCGTGTGAAGGAGAAGATGCAGGGAATAATACCCAATCGGAAAGCACCGATCTGGAAGTATGCTGCAATTGTAATCATGTCGCTGGCAATGAGTCTCGGACTTAATAATCTGATCATCATCGGCAATCTTTCAGCAGTTGATGAGACGTATATGACAACCATGAATGCATTATATTCTGCTCCTTTGATTCTGCAGATCATCTGTCTTGCAGTTCTGGTGCCGATATGCGAAGAATATGTATTTCGGGGATTATTCTTTCAGAGAATGCGGGCGAGAACATCTTATCGTTATGCAGCGATCTATTCATCACTTGTATTTGGTATGCTGCATATGAATCTGATACAGATGATCTACGGGTTCATACTGGGATTGATGCTGACCTATGTGTATGAAAAGTATGGTTCTTTGAAAGCGCCGATCATTGCGCATATGTCGATGAATCTTCTGTCGGTGCTGGCTACGCAATTCCAGATGTATGACTGGCTGGTGAAGAATCCTGTACGTATGGGGGTTCTTACCGTGCTGTGTGCGACCGTATCGGCAACTATGTATGTGTGGATGCAGAGAATTGAGGAAAAACCTGAGATTCCAAATCAAAAAGCAGGAGATGAAAATCTGGCGGTTTAAACTGCCAGATTTTTTTCTTTGCGGGATGTTAATGTCAGATTATCAGACAACTTTTAAAATATTTACTATTTACAAGAATGGAACTTTGTAGTATAGTTAGGAAAAATAAATGAAAGGAACAGGTATATAGACGGAATGAATGAAGTTCAGCAAAGTGGACTGTACCGTTCTGAGTTTGAGCACGATAACTGCGGAATAGGTGCAATCGTAAATATTAAAGGGCAGAAGAGCCATGATACAGTGGCGAATGCCTTAAAGATTGTAGAAAATTTAGAGCATAGAGCTGGCAAAGATGCCGAAGGTAAGACAGGCGATGGAGTTGGAATCTTGTTGCAGATTTCACACAGGTTTTTCTCCAAAGTCTGCGAACCTCTCGGCATCTTTTTAGGTTCTGAAAGAGATTACGGTGTGGGAATGTTTTTCTTTCCACAGGATGAGCTGAAGAAGAATCAGGCAAAGAAGATCTTCGAGGTGATCGTAAAAAAAGAAGGGATGAATTTCCTCGGATGGAGAGAAGTTCCGGTAAAGCCGGAGGTACTCGGCAGCAGGGCGGTAGAATGTATGCCTTGTATTATGCAGGGTTTCATTGAACGTCCGGCGAAGGTGGAAAAAGGGCTTCCGTTTGACAGAAAGTTATATATCGTGCGCCGCGTATTTGAGCAGAGTGCGGATGATACATATGTGGCATCCTTATCCAGCCGTACCATCGCATATAAGGGCATGTTTCTGGTGGGCCAGCTGAGATCCTTCTTTACGGATCTGCAGGATCCGGATTATGAAGCCGCGATCGCACTGGTACACTCCAGATTCAGTACGAATACGAATCCTAGCTGGGAACGTGCGCATCCGAACCGTTTTATTGTTCATAATGGTGAGATCAATACCATTCGCGGCAATATGGATAAGATGCGTGCAAGGGAAGAGAACATGGAGTCCGAGTATCTGAAAGGTGAACTTCATAATGTCCTTCCGGCGATCAATACAGAAGGTTCCGATTCTGCAATGCTGGACAATGCGATTGAATTCATGGTGATGAGTGGAATGGATCTGCCGCTGGCAGTCATGATCGCGATTCCGGAACCATGGGCGAATAATAAGAGCATGTCTCAGAAGAAAAAGGATTTCTATCAATATTATGCGACGATGATGGAACCCTGGGACGGACCGGCATCTATTCTGTTCAGCGACGGAGACTGCATGGGAGCTGTTCTGGACAGAAACGGACTCCGCCCTTCCAGATACTATATTACAGACGATGATACACTGATCCTTTCATCGGAAGTTGGAGTTCTGGATATTGATCCGCGAAAGATCGTTGTCAAGGAACGACTTCATCCGGGCAAGATGCTTCTGGTTGATACGATAAAAGGAAAAGTCATCGATGATGAAGAACTGAAAGAATCATATGCGGGAAGACAGCCTTACGGTGAATGGCTGGACAGTAATCTGGTTGAGCTTAAGGATCTGAAGATTCCAAATCAGAAGGTTCCATCCTATTCAGCGGAAGAATGTAAGAGACTTCAGAAAGCGTTTGGATATTCTTATGAAGAGGTAAAGACTTCAATCCTGAATATGGCAAAGAATGGAGCAGAAGGAACGGCTGCCATGGGAATTGACGCACCGCTTGCAGTGCTGTCTGATCAGCATCAGAATCTCTTTGGATATTTCAAGCAGCTGTTTGCGCAGGTTACGAATCCTCCGATTGATGCCATCCGGGAAGAAGTGGTAACATCAACAACTGTATATATTGGAAAAGATGGAAACCTTCTGGAAGAAAAAGCGGAAAACTGCAAGATGCTCAAGGTGAATAATCCGATTCTGACAGAAACGGATCTTCTGAAGATCAAGAATATGAAAGAAGATGGGTTCAAGGTTGCAGAGATTCCGACGGTCTATTATAAGAATGCCAGTCTGGAAAAGGCAATAGATTATCTGTTTATCGAAGTGGATCGTGCCATCCATGAAGGCGCCAATATCCTGATTCTTTCGGACCGGGGTGTAGATGAGTATCACGTTGCAATGCCTTCTCTGCTTGCTTTGTCAGGGCTGCAGCAGCATCTGGTACGGACCAAGAAGAGAACATCTGTCGCAATCGTACTGGAAACAGGAGAACCAAGAGAGGTACATCACTTTGCAACACTGATCGGCTACGGAGCCTGTGCCATCAATCCATACCTGGCGCATGAGTCGATCCGGCAGCTGATCGATACAGATATGCTTCAGAAGGATTATTACGCAGCGGTAAATGATTATAATCATGCAATCATCAGCGGAATTGTAAAAGTCGCATCCAAGATGGGTATTTCCACGATCCAGTCCTATCAGGGTGCAAAGATCTTTGAAGCGATTGGATTAAAGCAGGAGTTCATTCAAAAATATTTTACGAATACCGTCAGCCGTGTGGGAGGTATCGGGATTGAAGAAATCGCCAAAGACTATATTGCAAGGCATTCACAGGCATTTGATCCATTGGGACTGGAAGTGGATATGACACTGAACAGTGTCGGGCAGCATAAGCTTAAAAGCGGCGGAGAAAGGCATCTCTATAATCCGCAGACGATCCATATGCTGCAGCAGTCAACCAGACGCGGCGATTATGAGATGTTTAAGAAGTACACAGAGATGGTGAACGCAGAGGGTGAGCATATCAATCTGCGGGGGCAGCTGGAATTTAATTATCCGGAAAAAGGAATTCCGATTGAAGAGGTAGAGAGTGTAGATCAGATCGTCACAAGATTCAAAACAGGAGCAATGTCTTATGGTTCCATTTCAAAAGAAGCACATGAGACACTTGCGATTGCAATGAATCAATTACATGGCAAGTCTAACAGTGGAGAGGGTGGCGAGGAGATCGAGCGCCTCGATACCAACCGCTGTTCAGCAATCAAACAGGTAGCATCCGGAAGATTTGGTGTAACATCCCGTTATCTGGTCAGTGCCAGAGAGATTCAGATTAAGATGGCGCAGGGTGCAAAACCGGGAGAAGGCGGACATCTTCCGGGCGGTAAGGTGTATCCATGGATTGCGAAGACACGTCATTCCACACCGGGAGTCAGCCTGATCTCGCCACCTCCGCACCACGATATCTATTCCATCGAGGATCTTGCACAGCTGATCTATGATTGTAAAAATGCAAATAAAAATGCAAGAATTTCTGTAAAACTGGTATCAGAGGCAGGTGTCGGTACCGTTGCTGCCGGTGTTGCAAAAGCAGGTGCAGGGCTGATCCTGATCTCCGGTTATGACGGAGGAACCGGTGCGGCGCCGAGAAGTTCGATCCATAATGCGGGACTTCCATGGGAACTGGGACTTGCGGAAACTCATCAGACGCTGATACAGAATGGCCTTCGGGAAAGAGTCAGAATCGAGACCGACGGAAAGCTGATGAGCGGACGTGATGTGGCGATTGCGGCAATCCTTGGTGCAGAGGAATTCGGATTTGCCACGGCTCCGCTGGTAACGCTTGGCTGTGTTATGATGCGGGTATGCAATCTGGACACCTGTCCTGTCGGTGTGGCAACGCAGAATCCGGAACTTCGAAAGAGATTTACCGGAAAGCCTGAATATGTGGTGAACTTTATGCGGTTCATTGCACAGGATCTGAGAGAATATATGGCAAGACTTGGTGTGAAGACACTGGATGAGCTGGTTGGAAGAACGGATCTTCTGAAAGTAAAGGAAACTCCGACTTCTGAAAGAGCAGCTGCCCTGAATCTGGAGCAGATCCTGCATAATCCTTACGAAGGCACAGATACGCCGGTGATCTTTAATCCGAAAAAGGTCTATGATTTTGAACTGGAAAAGACACTTGATGAGAGAGTTCTGATGAAAAAACTGCTTCCGGCGCTGGAAAAGAAGCAGAAGAGAAGCATTGAAGTGGATGTATCCAATACAGACCGTACCTTTGGAACCATTTTCGGATCCGAGATTACCAGAAGATATCCGGAAGGACTTGCCGAAGACAGTTATGTTGTCAACTGCAAAGGTGCGGGCGGACAGTCCTTTGGTGCATTTATCCCGAAAGGACTGACACTGGAACTGGTCGGAGACAGTAATGATTATTTTGGTAAAGGGTTATCCGGAGGCAAACTGATCGTGTATCCTCCAAAGGGCGTAAAATACAGACATGAAGATAACATTATAATAGGAAATGTTGCATTATACGGAGCCACCAGTGGAAAAGCATATATCAATGGTGTCGCCGGAGAACGGTTTGCGGTACGTAACTCCGGAGCAACAGCAGTTGTAGAGGGTGTCGGTGATCACGGATGTGAATACATGACCGGCGGACGTGTTGCAGTGCTTGGAAAGACAGGCAAAAACTTTGCGGCAGGAATGAGCGGTGGTATCGCATATGTTCTGGATATGGACAATGATCTGTATACCAATGTCAATAAGCAGATGGTCAATATTGAACATGTGACATCCAAAATCGATGTAAATGAACTGAAGGGCATGATTGAAGAACACGTTGCCAATACCAATTCTGAGGTCGGAAAGAAGATCCTGGATGATTTTAAGAGCTATCTGCCGAAGTTCAAGAAGATTATTCCGATTGATTATGAGCGAATGCTGACTACGATCCTTCAGATGGAGGAGCAGGGCATGAGCAGTGAACAGGCTAAGAATGAAGCATTTTATGCGATCAAAGCAGGAAGAAGATAGGGGGCGAGAAAAGTGGGAAAAGCAACAGGATTTATGGAATATGAAAGACAGGACAAGAAGGCTGAAGAACCAGAATCAAGGATTAAGCATTTTTATGAATTTCACACGCCCCTGTCAAAAGAAGAACAGGAGATCCAGGGGGCAAGGTGCATGTCCTGCGGAGTTCCTTTCTGCCAGTCCGGGCAGATGCTTATGGGAATGGCAAGCGGATGCCCTCTGCACAACCTGGTACCGGAATGGAATGATCTGCTCTATCACGGCAACTGGGAGGAGGCATATTACCGCCTGAAAAAAACCAATAATTTTCCGGAATTTACATCAAGAGTATGTCCGGCTCTGTGTGAGGCGGCATGTACCTGCGGCCTGAATGGAGATCCGGTATCTACAAAAGCCAATGAATATGGGATCATCGAAAATGCATATGAAAAAGGATATGCGGCTGCAAAACCGGTACAGATTCGTACCGGGAAAAAGGTGGCCGTGATCGGATCCGGCCCTTCGGGACTGGCAGCGGCAGATATGCTCAATCGCAGAGGACACAGTGTTACCGTGTATGAAAGAGAAGACAAGGTCGGTGGCCTTCTGCGCTATGGTATTCCGAATATGAAGCTGGAAAAACAGATTATTGACAGAAAGATCGCAATCATGGAAGAAGAAGGAATCCGGTTTGTTACGAACTGCAATATCGGAAAAGATAAAAAAGCTTCTTCCTTATTAAAAGAATATGATCGCGTACTTCTGTGCTGCGGTGCTTCCAATCCGAGAGATATCAAAGTGCCGGGAAGAGATGCAAAGGGAATTTACTTTGCAGTAGACTTCCTGAAATCTACTACAAAAGCACTCTGGAATTCTGCGGAACAAAAGCAGGATGGTTCCTGGAAGCTGTCATTAAAGGATGGAAGCTATATCAGTGCAAAAGGGAAGAATGTTATGGTAATCGGCGGAGGAGATACCGGTAATGACTGTGTGGGAACATCCATGCGTCATGGTGCCAGGTCGGTGCTTCAGCTGGAGATGATGCCGAAAGCACCTGACCGGAGGACAGAGACGAATCCGTGGCCGGAGTGGCCGAGAATCTGTAAGACGGATTATGGACAGCAGGAAGTAAAAGCTGTGTTCGGACAGGATCCAAGGGTATATCAGACAACGGTAAAAGAGTTTTTGAAAGACCCGGAAGGAAATGTGAAAGAAGCAGTTCTTGTCAGACTGGAGCCGAAAAAAGATGAAAAGACCGGGCGGATGCTCATGACAGAAATTGAAGGAAGTGAATATACGGTAAAAGTGGATCTGGTACTGATTGCAGCCGGTTTTCTCGGAAGTCAGGAATACGTTACGAAAGCATTTGGCGTAGAAACTAATGAGCGGACAAATGTAAAGACTGCAGAAGGGGCATATCAGACAAGCAGAGAAAATGTGTTTACCGCAGGAGATATGCACAGAGGACAGTCACTGGTGGTATGGGCGATCCGTGAAGGCCGTGAAGCAGCGAGAGAAGTAGACATCAGTCTGATGGGATATACGAATATGTATGTACAATAAGGCAATATGGATAAGATTTCCAGAGAAAGATTGTTACGAAAATGTTAAAAAATATTGCAAAACACTTTCTTATCATGTATAATGATTCTCAGATATAGGTGTATTTTGTCTTTTACTATATCGAATGAGGGTAAAGAGTATAATATTTGTAAGAAAGAAGAGTGAATATGAAAAAAATTGGAGTAAGAATCGTAGCAGCTATCGCTACAAGCTCATTGATCGTAACACCGGTTATGGCAGCGCCATCCGTTGATAAATTGAAAGAAGATAAAGCAGCAAAAGAAAGCGAGGTATCTTCTCTTCAGGAACAGTTAAGGGGAATTTTATCCGAGATCGGTAATCTGGAAGAGGAACTGATCTCTATAGGTGAGCAGAAGCTTCAGGCAGAGAGTGACCTGAAAGATGCAGAGGAAAAAGAAAAAGAACAGTATGAGGCAATGAAAAAACGTATCCAGTATATGTATGAAGAGGGTAATACCTCTGCATTTGAAGCACTGGTTACCGCTGATAACTTCACAGAGCTGGTCAGCAAAGCCGAATATGTTCAGAATGTTCATACATATGACAGAGAACAGCTGCAGGAATATGTTGAGACGAAGCAGGAGATTGCTGAGCTGAAGACCAGTCTTGAGGAAGATGAAAAAGAACTTCAGACGAAGCAGGTGGAATACGAAGCGAAGGAAGACGAGCTGAATACAACGATTGCGGCAAAGCAGGATGAAGTGGCCGATCTGGATGCTGAGATTCAGGAAGCGGTAGAAGCAGCGGCAAGAGAACTGGCTGCCCGCCAGGAAGCAGAGCGTCAGGCACAGCTTGCAGCAGCAAATAATAATAACAATAATACGAATAATAACACCAACAATAATACGAATAACGGCAACACAGGAAATAACGGCAACACAGGAAATAACGGCAACACAGGAAATACCGGTAATACAGGAAATACCGGCGGTTCTACAGTAAGTGGTCCGAATGCCAATGGAAGTACTATTGTCAGCAGAGCATACAGCCAGCTTGGTAAGCCTTATGTCTGGGGCGCATGTGGACCAAACAGTTTTGACTGTTCCGGTTTCGTTAGCTATTGCCTGACAGGAAGTTTTAGCCGTCTTGGTACCACATTTACTTTCATGGCCTGGCCAAGAGTCAGTGATCCACAGCCGGGAGATGTTTGTACAACATATAACCACTGTGGTATCTATATCGGCGGTGGACAGATGATTCATGCGCCGCATACCGGAGATGTAGTAAAAGTTGGTCCGGTACAATCCGGTATGATTTTTGTTCGTCGTCCGTAAGACAGAATAAAAAGAGTATGAGACAATCTATTATGTAGATAAAAAAGCCTTGCAATAGCAAGGCTTTTGTGATATTATAGTATGGTCGCAAAAAACACGCATATGGTTGTCCAAGATGGTGCCAAAGCTTGATTGCAAGCCGGTTTCAAGGGCTTACACATATGCGGAAGAAAAAAACCAGATGGAGGAAAGAAACATGAGCGTTATTTCAATGAAGCAACTTTTAGAAGCAGGTGTTCATTTTGGACATCAGACAAGAAGATGGAACCCTAAGATGGCTCCATACATCTACACAGAGAGAAATGGTATCTACATCATCGACTTACAGAAGTCTGTAGGTAAGGTAGATGAGGCATATCAGGCAGTAGCTGATATTGCAGCAGAAGGTGGCACAATCCTGTTCGTTGGAACAAAGAAACAGGCACAGGATGCTATCAAAGTAGAAGCTGAACGTTGCGGAATGTATTATGTAAATGAAAGATGGCTTGGAGGTATGCTTACAAACTTCAAGACAATCAAGAGCAGAGTTGCTCGTCTGAAAGATATCGAGAGAATGTCCGAAGACGGAACATTTGATGTACTGCCGAAGAAAGAAGTTATCCAGATCAAAAAAGAGTGGGAGAAGCTTGAGAAGAACCTTGGCGGAATCAAAGAAATGAAGAAACTTCCGGATGCAATCTTCGTAGTAGATCCTAAGAAGGAAAGAATCTGTGTTCAGGAAGCTCACACACTCGGAATTCCACTTATCGGTATTGCAGATACAAACTGTGATCCGGAAGAACTGGATTATGTAATTCCTGGAAACGATGATGCTATCCGTGCTGTAAAACTGATCGTATCCAAGATGGCAGATGCAGTAATCGAGGCTAATCAGGGTGCAGCAGAAGACGTAGAATACGTGGAAGAAGCAGTAGAGGCAACAGAAGAATAAAATTCTTAATGAAAGTATATTGGAGGACAAGATCATGGCAGTTACAGCTAAGATGGTAAAAGAATTAAGAGAAATGACTGGCGCAGGAATGATGGACTGTAAAAAAGCTCTTAACGAAACAGATGGCGATATGGATGCAGCTATTGAATACCTGAGAAAAAATGGTGAAGCAAAGGCTGTTAAGAAAGCTGGACGTATTGCAGCAGAAGGTATCGTTATGGCAGATGTTCAGGGTGATAACACAGCAGCAATCGTTGAAGTTAACTCTGAGACAGACTTCGTTGCAAAGAATGCTGATTTCCAGGGATTTGTAAAAGCTGTTGTTAATCAGGCACTTTCTACAGAGAATACAGAGATGGAAGCATTCATGGCAGAAGCATGGAATGAAGATGCAAGCAAGACTGTTAACGATGCACTGACAGAGAAGATTGCAGTGATCGGAGAGAAGCTCAGCATCAGAAGATTCGAGAAAGTTACAATTGACAATGGAGCAGTTGTATCTTATATCCATGGTGGCGGAAGAATCGGTGTATTAGTTGTTGCAGAGACAGCAGTTGTTAACGATGCAGTAAAAGATGCACTTAAGAACGTAGCTATGCAGGTTGCAGCATTAAATGCTAAGTACATCAGCCAGGCTGATATTGAGGCAGATTACATTGAGCATGAGAAAGAAATCCTTCTTGCTCAGATCATGAACGATCCGAAGGAATCTCAGAAACCGGAGAAGGTTATTCAGGGAATGATCAACGGACGTATCAACAAAGAGATGAAAGAAATCTGTCTGTTAGATCAGGTATATGTAAAAGCAGAGGATGGAAAACAGTCTGTTGCTAAGTATCTCCAGGAAGTTGGAAAAGCAAACGGAACAGAGATCAAGCTTCAGAAATTCGTTCGTTACGAGACAGGTGAAGGTCTTGAGAAGAAGAACGAAGACTTCGCAGCTGAAGTTGCAGCTCAGATGGGAATGTAAGTATCTCGGCAAACTTCTGAGTAAGAGACCGCTAAACCCCAGTAAAATCAAGGGATTTGGCAGGTTAAGGTTCAAATATGTAAGTTGAGTAACCTATCATAAACTATCGTAAAATTACGCATCTCGATATAGTGTTTTGCGTCAAAGTTGCGTAGAGAATTGCGTACAAGAAATCTGAAGTATCTTCAGCGAAGTTTACGCAAAATAATGATGAGTTACAGTGTAAGTTTACACATATGTAGTACAGGGAGTGGTGGTGAGCCACTCCTTTACTTTTGCAGAAAAAGAAGGCAGACTGGTTTTGTTCCCAATCTGCCTATCTTATTTTGTCCCGAATAATGTATATTATTAGTGACAAATTAGTTCACGTCGTATCCCAGAGCGTCTTCAACAAATGTGTGATTCCGCATATGCGTCTCATACGATTCTTTGATAATGCGATATGCAATATCAACTTCTCCATTTGTTAAACCGTTGGCCTCAATGATTTCCTCGTATTCGGCGTAGAGCTTAAACACACGATTAAATTGCTCTCTGGTCACCATACAGTTCTTATCAATTACTTTTGCCGCAAAATTAATGATTGTATTACGTTTGCTATCAATCAATAATGAGAGCGTATCAGCATTGTTCTTATCTAACTTCTTATCCAGTTCCTTTATCCACTTATCGTTTTCTTGGAGACTATGATTAACATTCTCAATCCACTCATCACGCAATTTGATATTATCGACACTGTAATGGGAGTTGAATTCATTTAATGTTTCCTTTACATCTTTAAGCATTTCAGGAACCTGTTTCAAAGTTTCGCGCTCCTGCTTTTTATGTTTAAAGTATTTACGCAATTTAATGCATTCAGGAACTACTTTTCCCTTTATTTCTAATATCTCACCTAATATTTGAGACGCCAAAAACAAGGCCACAATACCTATTGCAAGCTTGGTTGGCAAATTCAAGTATTCGATATAATTAATCAAGATTACCACCATCCATAATTTTTATTGAAAGGTGGCGGGAAATGTAATCCCGCCATCATTATTAGACTTTTTCGCAGAAGTCAAGAGAAATCCAGCCTGCGCCGGATTTTAATTTACCCCAGCCTTTAGCGGAGCCTGCTCCCGCCTTCTCTTCAACAATTGTGAACACCCCTTTGCCTGTGTACTTACCTGTTTTCGCATAGTTAGTACCAGCACCTTTACGGATATTCAAATCGCTTACATTGACACGCACTGTATACGGAACTTTTGGCGTAGCAGGTTTATTGCCTGTGTTTCCAACAGTAGAACCGATAGTACAGTAAGATGCGTTTTCAAGGTAAATCCATCCAGCACCAGATTTCAGTTTGCCCCATCCATCTTTTACCTCGGTAATAGTGAATGTGCCCTTGCCAGTGTAAGCACCAGTTGTAGCGTATCCCATACCAGCACCTTTTCTGATATTCAAGTCAGAAATGATTACCTGTACGGTAAACGGAGTAGCAGGGAAGTTTTTGTTTGTCGGGTTAGAAGGATTAGACGGCGGTGTTACTACAGTAGTTCCGCCCATTTTAGCCTTAACAGCCTGTCTGAACGTATCCATTGTATATCCCATACCTAATCCCTTCCATAAATGTTCCGGGTCTCCGTGGTTTGTAGCAATACCTCTCGCATGACCTTCTTTGTGAGAAATAATTACTCCGTCAGCGAGCGGGTTGAGCCCATATTCTTTACAAAGGAATGCGAAAAGCTCAACAGCAGCTTCGTATGTACGTTTAGCAGATTCATAAAGTGAAGGAGTATGCAGAGCAAGGATATACATTTGCTGTAGTTTTGGATTTATCAAAATACTTTGACACACTCAACCATGAAATCCTTATTAACTTACTTCGTAAGAATGTAAAGGATGAACGAGTGGTGCAACTGATTAAGCGCTATCTGAAAAGCGGAGTAATGGAAAACGGAGTGGTAATCGAGACAGAGGAAGGTTCGCCACAAGGGGGCAATCTATCGCCACTACTTGCGAATATCTATCTCAATGAGTTCGACCAAGAGTTCTTGAGGAGAGGTGTTCCATGCATAAGATATGCGGACGACATCGTGCTCCTTGCAAAGAGCAAACGAGCCTCGGAGAGCCTATTGGAAAGCAGTACAAGTTTTCTTGAAGAAAAGCTGAAGCTTACAGTAAACAGAGAGAAAAGCCGTACTGTCAGCGTGTTTGCAATCCGAAATTTTAAGTTCCTTGGCTTTGCATTGGGAAAGAATGGGAACGGTATTTATGTTCGAGTCCATTCAAAGTCATGGAAGAAGTTTAAGTCGAGGCTGAAAGAGTTATCTTCCCGTAAGTCTGTACAGTCAATCAAGCCAAGCCTTGGAAAAATCAAGGTGTATGCGAGAGGATGGCTTAACTACTACGGAATAGCAAGCATGAAGAATAATATCGAGGAGATCAACGGATGGCTCTATCACAGAATACGAATGTGCATATGGAAGCAATGGAAACTCCCGAGGACTAAGATGAGAAATCTGATTAAAATGGGGATTCCCGAATACTATGCATATATGGCGGCTAACAGTCGCAGAGGTCATTGGTTCTGCGCAAACTTGACGACGGTCAAAAGAGCAATGACAAAAGAAAGACTGATAAACAGTGGCTTTTATGATTTAGCCACAGCCTATCAGTCTGTGCACGTCAACTATTGAAACCGCCGTGTACCGAACGGTATGCACGGTGGTGTGAGAGGACGGGAGCTAATCACTCCCTCCTACTCGATTCTGCCAAAATCTTTACATAAAAAAGGATTATGTACGGCATATTTTTGAATGATTTTTAAAATTAATTGAAAAAACTACCTTTTTGTGTGGGGTAATTTGTTTTCATACTTGATAAAATGATTTAAATAGAGGAATAGGACCATGATGGAGGTAGTTTGAGAGTATGGGAGAGCGAAGATTAAAGAAAAAAAGAAAACGAATCATAGCCGGCGTTTTATTATTGGTAATGATTGTGCAAATGTTTCCGTTGTCAGTCATGGCAAATCCATCTTCGGACAAGCTGATATTTTCGGCGGATGGAGGAGAAAATACGATTACGGTTACACCGAAACAGGAAGAGCCAGATGAAGGAACCGAGGAAATTTTTAATAATGGTATTCTTGATTTTTCCTGTGATGTAGTTACCCTTGACAGGGATTATGCACAGACTGTGAAGGTGAAAGTAACCAATAAGTCTGAGAAGATGGTCCAATATTATCTGGAAGCTGAGAATAGTTATGAGGATATATATCTTAATTTCGTGCAGGAAGGTTCTGAAAATGCAAAAATGGTCATTGAGCCACAGGAAACACAGGAAATTGAATTGAGTGTGTTTCTTCAAAATGCTGCAGAAGATACATATCGGATTCCTATTACAGCCTATGTGAATGATGGTGAGGAAGGTTTTTGGTCCGCTGCTGTCCAGAAACGTATTCTTTTCCACTGTAAACAGAGTGATTTCAATGTGAGTATCGTACCACAAGAGAGTGGATCACCTGCTCAAAAAGCGTATCGTATCACAAATAATGGAGAGAAAATTACAGATCTTACATTGAGTGCAAGTGATAGTGTGAAAGATTATTTGATCTTTTCACCGGCAATTGAAAATTATACGTTGGATACAGGGGAGTCAGTTTCGACTACGGTGTCTTGTGATCTGGGTCTTATGAAAGAGAATGATGTTTCAAATGTTGAAGGAGAACTGATTGTATCTTCCGGTAAGCAAAATGTTAAACAATCTATTTCTTTTGAAAAAACAGATGATGTTAAGGAAATTGATGCGTGGAGGCTGGCGCTTTATCAGGAGAAAAGTTCTTATTATACGATAGATCAGCCGGAATTTGCAGATAATTTTGAAACTCCAAATGATTCGGCAAAAGCTTCTATGAAAAGACGGAGCAACGAATGGACAGAAGAGAGAGTTATTGAACTTTGCCATTTGAATATGGAAGAGGGGGGAATTAGTGAAGAGAATCCAATATCACTGACAGCAACCTATCCATATATTGATGAAGAGGGGAAACAGCAACAAATTACGATTGAAACAAATGTTTTTAGTCATATGATAGCGGAACCACAAGAGAATCGAATCAAGTATAAACAAACAAAATTAGATGGGACATCAATTGGAGATCATGTGGCGTGTTATGTTCTAACAAGTGCTAATTTGGAGAAAGCTGATTATCTTGACGCTATAAGTACTTATTTAAAAGAGGCTTCAAATTTTGTTAACTTAGAAGAGGATGCGAAGCTCATATTTGATAAAGTTTGGGAAGCATTTTCCGGCAAAGAGATGGGTGGTGGTGAAATTTTTGTTAAATCCATCATTCGAGATACGGCATGGGATGCGTTTGAAGTAGGGACAAAAGATTATACAAAGGATATATTAGAAGCTTCCAAAGGCATTTCAAAGGTCTTTGGTGATATGTCTGATGCTGCAAAAGCAGGGAAATATATGGCTGTGATGTCTAATCCTACCATTGAGAAAAGCGAGAAAGATAAAGCAAGTGCGCATTTGTTGATGCATATGGCGAGCGTTGGAATCAAGGCCATTAAAAGCACGCCCCAAGGAAAAGTTTCCTTCTTTACGGCAGGACCGGAAAAGGCTATAGAAATTTTGAATAAAATGGATGAGATCCGATATTCAGATATGAGCGATGAGGAGTTTGGACTTTATTTCCAACAACTGGTATATGGATCTCAATGCACGAATGTAGGAAGCGTTAAGAGTCAAGTGAAAATAAATAGTCTTGCACGCGGAATGCAGGGATTTTGGGGAATGAATAGGGCATATTATCAGCTTGGTAATAACAGTTATACAAATGCAGAAATATTAGAACTATTTGGTAATTCCAAGTCAAAACGAAAAAGAAATACAGGATTAACAGAGGATGATTTCGCTTCTCATCCGGATGCAAATGTAGTAGTCACAACAGGTCGATTAAGTAATGAAGCATTATCCTATGCTTATCAAGATACGACGAATCAGATATTTAAAGTAAATGGTACACAAATAGGAAGCATAACAACGAATGGTTTGTCAGGTCTCTATAATGTTGCTCTTGTTACAGATACTTTTCAACAGGGAGTAAATACTGTTATTCGGGATTATGATACAAATCCGGGTAGTTATAAGGTGACGGCAGATACGGAATATAATACATTGGTACCGGATGATTCAACACTGTTTTATTCAGATTCCCTGGATACGTTAGATGATATTCGGTGTATCCCGGATTTTGCAATCTATGCAGAAAATATCCGCAATCAGGAGAAAAATATAATCGGAGAAAAAATGGAGATTCCTTTTACAATTTATAATCGTGGACCACGTGGTGGATGGACAGATGTCAGTGTGACAGCAGAGGGAGAGACTGTCTATACAGAGAAAAACGTGTATGTTGGACCATTTGGATCTGCAGATTTAAGTTTTACCATGACTCCTCAGAAAGAGAGAAATAAAATCACCGTTTCTTTGGAAAATAAGACAGAATATGTAGAAGAACGTACCATTGAAAATAATACGGCAACAAAAGTTTTGAGAGCTGAAAAAATGGAGGCTCCGGAAATTGTTAAGATCAGTCCGGAATTAATTGAATTAAAAGAAACAGATAAAGGAGCCTTTGTTTCAGCCCTTTTTAAAAATGGGAAGTGGATGAAATCCGTTCAATTTAGTCTGGATGAGGATGCATGGACAGAAACTTATGAATGTGATGGAAAAGATCGATACTCTGCTCTGCTCCCGATAAAATATTTGGCTGAGAAAGATTCTCATACACTGAAAGTCATAGCGACTTATCAAGATGGAACAAGTGAGACAAAAACAATATCAGGAGAGATCCCTGTTTCTGTTAAAATCAAAAAGGGTATATCGTTTACCTGTGTAGGACGAAACCCCAGAACAGAACTTGTAGTTGAAAAAGAAGATGCTTTTGAAAAGATTGATCCAGATTGTTATGAGATTGTCAGTCATGTTACATATGATGACAAAACAAAACAAACGATTTATCAAGAGACTATATATTTTGATGAGTCCTACAAACCTTCTGAAGATTGTAAGGTTTTCATTGTCGGTAATGATGAAAGAATGGATCTAATCCCATTGAATAAGATTCAGAATAAAGAAATTTCGGGAAATCCATCTGGCAAGGTAATGGTAACAGCAGATTCAGAGAATATAAGAAGTATTTCAGTTTCCTGTGCAAAGCTAAATGGAAAAATGTTGCCGGGCTACTGTTGGCTTGACAAAACGGTATATATTGGCGAAGGTATTTCAGACGTTCATCTTAAGATTAACTATTCTTGTAATGGACACTATCAAACAATAGAAAAAGATTTGGATGAATTGTCTTCTGAACAAACCATCCATTTACAGGATACTTCGAAAAAAGTTGTATTAACCAATGCGTCCGGAGATTTGACAAATGCATTGCTAATTATGAAGAATCAGGGGGGCTCAGAATCTTCGTATGGACTTTCGGTAGAACAAACTGAAGATGGCCAGTCGGTGATTTGTTTTGATGATGCGATATGGAAGAATATTACAAATGCCAAAACAGTTTCTCTTGTATGCAGTGATAATTCAGCAATTTATCAAATGGATCCAAGAACAATGGAAGGTTCGGTTGATCTGAAAGAATTGAAGAAGGATTATCATAAGATTTCATATAAGGAAAGCGATGCCAAGATTCAAAAGAGTGTGATTTGCTTGATGAATTATGATTTTACTGCAAATTCAGATACGATGTTACTGGCTCCCGGAGATTATCAAATTGAGACGGATTATACGATAAATGGAGTTGCCCTTCATAACAGGCAGGAGATAACAATAGCAGATCAGGATGTAGTCCTTGAACTGCCGGAGAATTCTTCAGAGACTACGGTTACACTGAATTGGTCGACTATTTACGATCTTGTTCAAGTATCTTATGATTCGCCAGATGGCTGGGTTAATGATCAGACTGTAGAGAATGGACAAAAGATCGTCTGCCAGACAGGAGAACAGAATATTTATATCTCAGCGCGACTGAAGGATGGCAGTAATATTAATATTAGCAAGACAGTAGATATTGCTGAAAATACGAATACCAATATCGAACTTTCCAATCAGTTCCACGGCAATGTGACGGCTCTTATGAATGGTGAAGCAACGCAAGAGGCTTCTGTAGAAGCAGGAAAGCAGATTGTGCTCAGTATGAGTGAACTGACAGATGGCGCCGGTAATAATTTCAATAATTATTATCAGGGAAACGGAATGAAGCCAACACTGATTCTGACCAATATTAGGGATGAATCCAATACGGTAGAGATAAATGCTGAGCAGAATTATTACTATTTGGATAATTGGTCAAATTATACCTTTACCGTACCGAAAGTAGAGGGTACCTATCGGTATCGTATAGAATGGAAGGTTCCGATTATGGAGCATGTTCATGTTCTGCAGAAAATTACTGCCACTGAAGCAGATTGTGAAACAGACGGAAATATAGAATATTATCTTTGTGAAGAATGTGGTGGCCGGTTCAAAGATGCAGAGGGTACAAAGGAGATTTCGGAAGAGGATATTTTGATTCCGGCTAAAGGACATCATTGGGGTGAATGGATCGTTATAGTTCCGGCAACGGAAGAACAAGAAGGACAGGAACAGCGTGTCTGCGAGAATAATAGTACGCATGCAGAGACACGTGTGATCCCGAAATTGACACATACACACGAGCTGGTATTCGTTCTGGCAAAAGAAGCCACTTATGAAGCAGATGGTAATATTGCGTATTATCATTGTAAATGCGGACGTATTTTTGCAGATGAAAATGGTGAAAAGGAACTCACGGAAGAAGATGTTGTGATTCCAAAACTGGTTCAACATATTCACAGTATAACAAAAGTTGGGGCAAAAGAAGCCACTTGTGAGGAAGCAGGAAACAGAGAGTATTATTATTGTGATCTTTGCGGAAAGTATTTTGAAGATACGAATGGTGAAAAAGAAGTTTCAAAAGATGATTTGATTATTTTACCAAAGGGTCACGACTGGGGTGAATGGACAATCAGTAAAGAACCAACCGCCGATGAACCAGGTGAGATGATCCGGGTATGTAAGAATGACAACAATCACGTAGAGAAACAGAAAATACCGCCAACCGGACAGCCAGAACAGCCGGACATTGATTATCAGATCATCAGGACAGGCGATCTGGTTTGGACAAAAGATTCGAATAAGACATTGCCGTTGTTTATAAGAAGAACTCCTGAAAAAGAAGGAAGCCTTGAGCATTTCAGAAATGTGACGGTTGATGGAACACGGCTGGATTCGGCTGATTACGATATTGACGGAGGTGAAAATCCGGGAACTGTTCTCGGTATTCAGTTATGGCCTTCCTGTCTTCAGAAACTGGCAAACGGCGAGCACGTCGTTCAGGTAATTTTTGATGATGGTAAGCTTGATGTGAAGTTAAAGATTGTGAAGCAAGAAGAATCTGGGGGAACAAATTCTCCGGACACCGGAGATGGAAACCAGAATTCCTCCGGAAAAAATGAAAAATTAACTTCTGATACAACATCATCAAAGACCGGAGACTCCGCAGATCTGACTCTGTGGATCACATTATCGGTGGCGTCTATAGCGGGGGCCGGCAGTATATGCGTTATCAAACGCAAAAAGAAAAGATAAGATTTAATTAAAAGGGAAATACCCACAAGCCGAATGGTACTTTCTGCATCTTACGCTTGTGGGTATTGTTTTTATGTTATAATACTTTTATTATTCATTGTAGATTGGTTAAAATTATCTTTCAGTAGAAAGGGGGGATATGATGGGTGAGCGTAAAAAATATATTGTTCGACTTTTTGCGGCAGCTATTTTGTTGTTTGTTATTTCCGCATACCGGCAGTTCAGCATGCGGTACTTGCCGGAGGATTTTTTGCGTCCATATCTTGTCTGGGCGGTCTATATGTTTCTGCTCTTCTGCTGGCAGCATACCATTACAACAAAAATTACCCAGAAAGCCATGCGTGGCCACCTGACGGCGCAGAATATCGTCAGTATCCTGTATTTAACTGTTCGCTTTATCCAGGATGCATTCCTCTATGTCAATATTCCCTGGATGCGCTTTACCGGATACTTTATCAATATAGCAGCCATTTTCATACCGCTATTCGGTCTTTACGGCGCATTCTATCTCGGCAGGCCGGAGGATTACCGGATCAGCAAAAAGTGGTATCTGCTCCTGATCCCGGCTTGTTTTCTGAGTGTGATGGCATTGAACGATAATCTGTATCATTTTTTCTATTATATCGTGCCAAATGAGCCACAGCCGAATTTATACTTTCATCCATACATTGGCACATATATCATCTATATTTGGGGACTTAGTATCATCAGTTATCAGGTATATGTGATTTATCAACGAAATGGTACGACAAAGTCAGATCCGCTTTACCGGAAGCTGATCCCCTTCTATGAACCGATCCTACTGTTCCTGTTCAGTATTCCTTATGCTGCGACGGCCTACGTTGTGCGGTTTGAGATTGTGGAATATTCGGCGGGACTGATTTTCATTCTTGTGCTTTGCTGGGAGCTTTATATCCTAGTCGGACTGATTCCGGTAAACACGCAGTACGAGGAAGTGTTCCGGCGGTCTACGGTGGCGATGCAGATTCTCCCATCAAGCGGGGAGACGATTGCAGCATCGGAAAATACGGCGGAAATCACGCCTGCTATGCTGGAAGCTCTAAAGCTGAATCAGCATTTTTCTGTTACGGAAGATATTATCATGCACCTGCACCAAATCCCGGGCGGGTATATGGTCTGGCAAACCGATCTCTCGCAGATCAACCAAGCTTTGCGGGAGCTTCAGAGACTGAATGCGGAATTGGAAGAAAAACAGGATCTACTGGCGCAGGAAATTCGCATTCAATCGGATGAGACAAGTATTCAGGCGCGCAATGATATTTACGACAGCCTATCCTCGGAGGTGGCCGGGCAGCTTACTTTGTTGACAGAACTTTTATCGAACAAAAACATTACGGCGGATGACTGGAAACGCATCTGCCTCATCGGCACGTATATCAAGCGATTCTGCAACTTGCGGCTCACTTATCAGGAGCAACAGACGATTCCGATGGGCGATTTAGCCATCAGCTTACAGGATATGGCGAAATGTATGAAGAATGTCGGTATTCGAACAAGCTTGGATTTTTGCCCCACATCGAATTTAGAACCAGAGCTGATTCTTCTCATTATGAAGGTCTTGGAAGCGCTTCTGGAGGAGGCGGATTTTTGTCTGACCTCTATGGCAATCCGAATCAGCGATACGGTTTGCTTTGAGATTACCGGTACAGATCACGAGTTTGTTCCTCGTTCTTTAGAAGGTGGATATCGTCTTCAGGCAGAAAAGGTTCCGGCAGGTTATCGGCTTTTGCTCTTGCAGGAGGGAGAGGTGGTGCAGTCATGAAAAAGAATACGTCAGCTAAAATGATTAAAAAAGCCATCGACTCTTACCCCGGCGGAATCTGCTTCTCCGCATTGGATGGACGGGTCATTCTCGTTAATGAGAAGATGAACAAACTGATGCTGGAGCTGACCGGACATACAATTCTGAACGCAAAGACGGCATGGGAGGAGCTAACAAACTTTGCTAATAACGGCAAGGCGGAAAAGCTAACCCAATCCTGGCTGCCAAAAGATATGAACAATGAAAATGAAAGCACCCACCAACAGTTGTTCTTCCGCTTCTCCGACAACTCGGTCTGGCGTTTTGAGCTGAGGTTTCTTGATTCCAATACCGTTCAGGTTGAGGCGGCGGAAATTACAGAACTCTACCGGCTCAGCGAGGAACTGTACGAGAACACTATCCGGCTGCAGGAGATTCAAAAGCGGCAGAAAGCCTTGCTGGACAGTATCGTGGAAATCAATTTGAATAAAGAGATTCTTGCCGCGAAAATGCATATCCATGATGAGCTGGGGCATTGTTTGCTGGCCACCACTAAGGCGATTACGGAAGACCGTCTGGCTGAGAACGCTGATGTACTGAGGGAAAATTGGAACAGCGCCATTCATGATTTTTCCAATATCTCTACAGTATGGACGGTGCCCGATTCCTCTCTGCAGTCTGAACTGATGCAGGTTGCGGAGCTGATTGGCTGTAAGGTTACCTTCCTTGGAGAACAGCCCAAAAGCCGCAAGGCATTACAGCTTTTGTATGCCGCCATTCGGGAGGCGCTCACCAATGCGGTACGCCATGCGGACGCCACAGAATTGATGGTAAAAATTGAGCAAGACGAGAAAAACTATCATATAGAGATATCCGACAACGGCGGCGTTACTGTTTCAAAAATTACGGAGGGCAATGGTCTTAGCGCATTGCGGCAACGATTAGAACAAGAAGGAGCTACCCTGAAAGTACTCTGCGACAACAGTGTTTCCCTGCTTGTGGATATTCCCTTTGATTTTGATGAACCCCAGAAAGGAGGACGAAAATGATACAGGTTCTAGTTGTAGAAGATTCCAGGATTACCCGCGATGCCATTGAGAGCCAGATTGCCAAATCAGAAAGATATGTCCTGTACGCCTCCATAGAAAATGCAGCCAATGCAGAAATTGCCTGTCTGCGTGGAAGTGTCGATTTAATCTTGATGGATGTATGTACGGCTGACGAAGAATCCGGCCTGAAAGCTGCGGCAAAGATCAAGCAGTATAATCCAAAAATCAAGATTATTATTATGACCTCCATGCCGGAACATTCCTTTATTCAGAAAGCGAAAGCGTGTGGTTGTAACGGCTTTTGGTATAAGGAATATAGCAACACTGACTTGATGGAGGTTTGCGACAGGGTGATGAACGGCGAATATGTTTATCCCGAGGACACGCCGGTGATTCGCATTGGATACAGTAACAGCAATGAATTTACCACTCGGGAATTTGATATTATTCGGGAGCTGGCGCAAGGCAGAAAATATGAGGAGATTGCGGCGGATCTGGATATTACGCTAAATACAGTCAAGTACCACATCAAGAATATTTTGCAGAAAACGGGCTGCCAGAATACCTTGCAGTTGGTGGCCGAGGTGGTAGAAAAGCGGCTGATTCTGCCAAAATATTAAATTGGGGGAGGATGATATTAATGGTAACATACATGGTTGATGTAGAAAAATGTATTAAACAGATTAATGCAATGAGCAAAACTGATTTTCACCAGAGAATCTTGCGAGGTGTTGCTGCCAGTGAGGAGTTTTCTTGTTTGGTATCTATCGGAATTAAATATCTGACGCAATCCCAAAAACAGCATCTATGCGATATGTTGATGCAGGCAGGAATTCCGTTCGAATTCTCCGACGATCCGGATTTTGAAGAGGCACTAACAGAGATCGCTTTTGCAATCACTACCCGTGCGGTTAAAGTTATTTAAATCTGAATAGTCGGATAAAAGCAGACAAGAAATGCGAATGGCTCTTGTCTGCTTTTGTTATTGTGCGCCTAGCGGCGCACGTTTCCAACAGGTGCAAGTCCTGAATCCGCCCGGTAGTGGGAAGGATATAGCCGAAGGCAAGGGTGTCCACCGTGAGGTGGAATCTGAAGGAAGCTGGATGTGGGTAACATACTAACCCACGGGCAAATCTCTGGTCTGACGAATAGAAATCACATATGAGGTTATGCATGAGGGTAAGACTGCAACACAAGTCGAAGCCCGATAACTACACGGAATCATGCATGATAAATGTGGCAGATGGATGGAGAGAAGGAAACGTGTGGTACCTAGGGAGGTCTGTGTGATACGCTCTGAGAGGAGAAACCAACATCACGAGGTGTTGCTGAACACACAGAAGTCAGCAGAGGTCATAGTAGCCAAAATGAAGCACGCCTCATTCGGGTGAAGGACCGAATCAGTAGGAGCCTTGAGTATGACCGAGAAAGGAGGAATGACCGTTTATGACAGAAAACACGAACAGTGGCTGTTCGCAAAGAGATAGTGCGGAACATGAAGGGTATGCGAAAGCGTCAAGGTCGTTCAATCGGATATGGAAAGAAAGAGACAGTGCACAGTCGAAGCTCTTGGAAGCGATTCTTTATAAAGATAATCTTAACAGAGCGTATAAAAGAGTGAAGGCGAACAAAGGGGCGGCAGGTATTGATGGAATGACCATTGAAGAAGCCCTGCCATACCTAAAGGAACATCAACAGGAGTTAATCAACCGCATACTTAGAGGGAAATATACTCCATTAAAGATGCAGAAAGTATGAACTTAATGTTAGCGCAAGCAGTTAGTGAAAAATATGATAAAGGAACTCTGATTTTATATGACGAACATGACCCAAGAAATGTTTTGGTTGTCAAAGATGGACAGGTGGTTGATATGGACAAGGCTTCTGAGCTTCATTTCACATGGTATAAAGATGAGTTCCCGACTCTTGAGATTTCTCATTAAGGAGTGATGGGATGATTTATTTAGATAATGCTGCAACTACAAAAATCCATCCGGATGTTTTGAAAGCTATGATGCCATATCTTACTACAGAATATGGTAATGCGGGTACAAAGTATGAGTTTGGTAGAACGGCAGCAAAAGCGATTGAAACAGCACGGAAGAATGTTGCAGATTTCATAGGGGCGAAAGAGGGGCAGATTATATTCACATCTAGCGGAAGCGAAGCAAATAACATGGCAATCCTTGGTGTTCTGGATTATCTTCGTTTCTCTGATAAGAAGCGCATCCTGATATCATCAGTTGAACATGATTCTGTAATTAAAGCTGCAAATGCGGCTGAAAAAGCACTGTGCCACAGTAGTGAAAATAATATAAAAGACCGATTTCATGTTGAATATATCCGTGTGGCACTTTGGTGCATGTTTGCACAGGTATTCCCACTTTTCCAGGATGCAAGCCGATTTACAACGATTCCAATCATCTATGCAGATGGATTCATGGATCCGTCAGTTCGTCCGACGGCAGCTGATCCGACCATGCAGGGAGTCGTTGCACTGATTGCTCTGGCAGCGAATGTATTATGCCTGGCAGTGATTATCAAACGGGCAAAAGAGCAGAAGAAGAATCCATATAAGAACGAGATATTTACAGATCAGAGAGATTACAGGCTTGCTATGGAACGGGCAGAGTAATTGAAAAAGGTTAAGGACTGTTGCAAAACGGTCCTTTTTCTTTATAATAAAGATATAGAATTGGTTATTGGACATACCAGATCAGAGCAGGAGGCAGAGTATGGAATTTAAGAAAATCAGTTCACCATCACTGCGTGAATTATTTGTGGAGCAGCTTCAACATATGATTCTTTCGGGAAAGCTTAAGATTGGAGAAAAATTGCCGCCGGAGAGGCAGCTTGCGGAAATGATGCAGGTTAGCCGTGCAGTTGTAAATGGCGGGATCACAGAACTTGAGAAGATGGGATTTCTGGTAGTAAAACCGAGGAGTGGAACGTATGTGGCTGATTACAGAAGAAAAGGGACGATCAATACGCTTCTTTCTATTATGAAATATAACGGGGGCCGTATCCGCAATGAGGAAATCCGTTCCATTTTTGAAGTGCGGATTGCGCTTGATACGCTGGCGGCAAGACTCTGTATTGACCGTATCACTGATGAAGAGGTGGAACTTCTTCTTGGTAAAGTGAATGAGATCCGTGATGCAAGCAAAGTATCTATAGCTATTCAGGCAGCTTTTGAATTCCAGCATGAATTTGCCCTTATGTCAGGAAATACATTGATTCCGCTTATATTCCAATCCTTTAAAGCGCCTATTTTTACCATGTGGGAGCGCTTCTGTGATTTGTATGGAGTGCAGGCATTGTATGAGAGTAATTATACGATGTGGTCTTATATCCGCGACAGGGACACCGATGGAGCGGTGGCGTGGATTGAGACATCCATGGGCAACTGTATCGATGGTGACTGGCAGATTTATTATGACTAAATGGATGTTGAATCTCAAGAGTTTAGCTCTTTTATAAAAGTTAATGGTGCAGAATATTTTCTATTGGTCTGATAATATTCATAAAGTTTTCTTTGTGTATTCCTGCACGTGATTCAGGAATTCTTTAATTACACGCGGTACTCCTTCGGTAGGATTGAATGCGATTCCGATCGTGCGATAAAAATGTTCTGCAAATGGCCTGACGCAGATGTCGAACGGAGCATTATGGATCAGAAGCTTCGGAAGAATAGTTATCCCAAATCCCTGTTCCACCATTTTCAATACCGCATAATCATCGTTAAGACGATAGCGAATGTGAGGTTTTATCTGATTTTGGCGGAAAAGTTCGCCTGTCTCATAATCAAGTTCATCAGAAGGAAGGATATAGGGTTCGTCTTTAATATCTGCAAATGGAACGTATAATCTGTCTGCAAGCGGATGATTCACCGGAGTGACGAGCATCAATTCGTCCTTGAAAAGAGGGATGAAAGAAATGCCTTCCGCGGCTACAGATGTGGTGTAGATCAAATCAACTTCCCGATCTTCCAGTCTTTTATGTAATCCCTGAAATCCATCTACTGTCATATGAAAATCAACATTCGGATATTTTTCGGAAAAGTCTTTTAACAGGTCCGGAAGCCAGTGATAGGCGACACTCTGGATCGTTCCAATGCGGATCTTGCCTTTGTCTACACTCTGGAGATCCCTGGCAATGTGCTCCAAATGATCGAGTTCAAAACAGACCGCTTTCAGGCAATCAAAGATGCTTTCACAAAATGGGTTTGCCTCCATGCCGTGTTTGGTGCGGCAAAAGAGGGAAACCCCCAATTGCTTTTCGTAGGCTTTGATCGTTTGACTGACTGCTGAGTGAGTATAATTCAGTTTGTTTGCAGCTTTTGATATGCTTTTCTCCTCATAAACGGTCAGTATCACTTTGTATTTATTCATAGCGAGTACTCCTTTTTACAATGAAAACAATTGGTGAATGGTAGTAAATGTAACAAATTCTATTATATATTGTTAGATTTACTTTATTTATAACGAAAAATGGGTGGGTTTGTCAAGATGTTAGAAAAAATGAATAAGATAGTAAGTTTTTGTAGCTTTTTCTTACATACGGAAAAGTGTATGATGGAAACAGAATAATGATAATAAATTGTCAAACATGTACGTTATAAAGGAGGAAATGAAATGGGCTACAGTTATTGGAATGGAGTGGAGACTGCTCACCGTCGAGTAATGATGAAGGCTGCCGGATATTCGGATGAGGATATACGTAAGAAACCGCATATTGGGGTACCTAATTCTTATATGTCAGCATCTCCGGGAACTGCACATTTACGTCAGGTTACTGAAGCAGTGAAGGAAGGTATCTGGGCAGCAGGAGGTATTCCGGTTGAGTTTGGAATTCCGGCAACATGCGGAAACGTTGCGAATGGTGCAGATGAGATGAAATACGAACAGGTCGGAAGAGATATTGTAGCAATGTCAATTGAGTTCGTATCAAGAGTACACAATTTTGATGCAATCTGCTGTGTTGCATCATGTGATCTGATCATTGCAGGATGTTATCTTGCAGCATGCAGACTGGATATTCCGGCTATGGTTGTTACAGGCGGATCAATGCAGGCAGGGAACTATTGCGGAAAGACGGTTGTTGAGGCGGACCTTGATTCAGCAAGATTCTCAGGCGCAAGTGAAGAGGAGCTTATGGAAATGGAAGAGTGCGTATGTCCATCATTTGGTGCATGTCCTTCCATGGGAACTGCCAATACAATGCAGATGCTTGGAGAGGTTTTGAATCTTGTTATGCCGGGAACATCCACCATTCCTGCATCTGACAATGCAAGACTCAGAGCTGCAAGAGCTGCCGGAAAATATATGGTAAAAATGGCAAAAGAAGGAAGAACTCCAAAGGATATCATCACAAAAGACGTTCTGGAAAACGCAATTATGTTTGATATGGCAGTTGCCGGTTCTACCAACGCAGTACTTCATCTTCTGGCTTATGCATATGAACTTGGAATTGAACTTACACTTGCTGACTTTGAAAAATATGCAAAAGAGATTTACTGTATCAATGCAGTAATTCCGAGTGGACCATACACAGTTGTCGATCTTCACTATTCCGGTGGTGTAAAAGGAATTATGAAACAGCTTGAGTCAAAGCTTCACACAGATGCTCCTACAATTTATGGAAATACATGGGGAGATATTCTTGCAACAGTGAAGCCTCAGACGAACGAGGTCATTCATTCTCTTGATAACCCGGTTGCAAAAGAACCTGGACTTAAGATTCTTCGTGGTAACATTTCTCCGGCAGGTGCAATCGTAAGACCTACGGCTGTATTTGAAGAAGTCATGTACATTAAGGGTAAGGCGAAAGTCTTTGAGGGAGATCAGCCGGCTTACGATGCGATCATGGCCGGAGAGATCGTTCCGGGTGATATCATTGTCATCCGTTACGAAGGATGTAAAGGCGCACCTGGTATGAAAGAACTTATGCTCAGTATCGATGCATTGATCGCGAAAGATCTTCACAAGAGTGTTGGTCTGATCACAGATGCACGTTTCTCAGGATTTAACTACGGTGCAATCGTTGGTCATGTTTCTCCGGAGGCTTATGATGGAGGAGTGATCGCACTGATCGAAAATGGCGATGAGATCGAGATGGATATCGCAGGCGGTAATGTGAATCTTCTTGTGTCAGACGAAGTTCTTGCGGAGAGAAGAAAGAATTGGGTTCGTCCGGCACTGAAGCAGGAAAAGGGTGTGCTTAAGATCTATGCAGAGAACTGCAGACCGGCAGAACAGGGCGGTGCAATGCAGCCATGGGATCTGAGTGCAAATTATAATTATCATCACGTATAAGAGATTTTCGACATATATTGTTGCAGTAGTATTGATTTATATGGCAATTTCTTTTATGATTTCTAATAAGAAGGACAGAGAAAACAACGCTGAATAGCAAATATTTAAAAGAATCAGGAGGAAAGATATCACATGTTATATTTATCAAGAGAAGATATCAAAAAAGTTATTACAATGAAAGAAATCATCGCTTCTGTCAAGAATGCGTTTGAGATGGTAGCAGAGGATACAGTAGATATCCCGCTCAGAGTAAAAATTCCGGCACCAAAGACAGAAGGCGAGTTCCTGTTTATGCCGGCTTATGCAGAGAGTCTTGATGCAGCAGCGGTGAAGGTTATTAATATTTTCTCAAAGAATATTGAAAAGGGATTGATCAGTGCTCCGGCACAGACGATGCTGATTGACGGTAAAACCGGATATGTTCAGGCTATTTTAGACGGCAATTATGTTACGCAGTTAAGGACAGGTGCTTCATCAGGAGTTGCATTTGAGCTTTTAGCTAAAAAGGATGCAAAGATCGGTGGAATGATCGGTACAGGCGGACAGGCTGCAACACAGCTTGAGGCTATGATTTGTGCATGTGATCTTGAAGAAGTTAAGGTTTATGATTTGAACCGGGAAAGACTGGAAAACTTCTGTAAGACAATGAGTGAAGAGCTGGGGCATTACGGAACCAAAATAACACCGGCTGACAATGCTGATGAAGCAACGGAAAATGCAGATGTATTTATTACGGTTACTCCTTCACCAAAGCCGGTATTCGACGGAACAAAGATTAAACCGGGATGTACGATCAGCTGTGTGGGAACATACGAACCACATAAGCATGAGATGGATCCGGCAGTGCTCCCGAGAGCAAGTAAAATATATTGTGATTCTGTGAGCGCAGCTCTTGCAGAGACCGGAGATCTTCTGATTCCAATGGCAGAAGGAATTATTTCTGAAGCTGACATTACAGGAAATATCGGAGATGTATCTCTCGGAAAGATCGCCGGAAGAGAAAACGATGAAGAGATTCTTGTATACGAGACAGTTGGCGTGGCAGCACAGGATCTCTGCGCAGCTAAGGTCATCTATGACAGAGCGGTTGAACTCGGAATCGGACTTGAATTAAAATAAGGTTAACAGAAAGAAAGGTGGAAGTAATATGCCGCATATTTCAATTAAAATGTATCCTGGAAGAAGCGAGGAAGTTAAGAATGACATAAGATTGATGACAAAGATCTGTATGTAGAAGCAAATTTTTAAGAATATTGTTTCCCCGAATACAATATATAAAGCCGAATTATTTCTCTCTGGATTAATTTGGAAACTCAGACAAGGCACGAAGCAGAAGCTTCGTGCCTTGTTGCTTACCTTATTATTTTGTGTATAATATAAATTGAACATGACATACAGGTGTCGTGTTACAGATGGTATAATGAATCAGGAAGTGAAAGAGATATGAAAATAGACAGGCTTATCGGTATTCTTTCTATTCTTTTACAGGAAGAGAAAATAACTGCTCCGGAATTGGCGAAAAAGTTTGAGGTTTCAAGAAGAACAATAAACAGAGATATTGAAGATTTATGCAAGGCCGGTATTCCGATCTTTACATCACAGGGTGCAGGCGGTGGTATTCGCATCATGGATGGCTATAAGATGGATCGGACGATTCTGTCATCGAAGGATATGCAGATGATCATGGCCGGTCTTCGAAGTCTTGACAGCGTAAGCGGCAGCCATTATTATGGGCAGCTTATGGAAAAACTCAAGGCCGGATCCTCTGATTTTGTCAGTGGAAATGAATCGATTCTTATCGATCTGTCATCATGGGATAAGGCTTCTCTGTCACCAAAGATTGAACTGATTCAGGATGCGATCGAGCTTGGAAAGACACTAAAGTTTAGGTATTATGCTCCGGGCGGTAATACGGAGAGGGAAATGGAACCGTATTTTCTGATTTTCAAATGGTCAAGCTGGTACGTTTATGGATATTGTCTGCTAAGGAACGACTATCGAATGTTCAAACTGAATCGAATGGCAGAACTGGTACATGCCGGAAATTTTGAAAAAAGAAGAGCAGTTCCAATACCGGACTTATCTAATGAGAAGGTGTTTCCGCCACAGGGAAAAATAAAAGCAGTTTTTCATCCGTCAATGAAATGGCATCTGATGGAAGAATATGGTATAGACTCTTTTACAGAGATGCCGGATGGAAGGCTTCTGTTTGAGCATGATTATGCTGATGATGAGAGCCTGCTGTCCTGGATGCTTTCATGCAGGGACAAAGTAACTGTTCTTGAACCGGAGTCTATAAAGGAGGAACTGTTTCGTATCGCTTCGGAACTTGCAGAAAAATACAGGAAAGAATAGGGAGGTTAAGGTAATGAAGAAATGGTATGATGAAGAATATAGATTTTCAATAGAGGTAACAGGTTTTCTGAGAGGTGACCATACAGAACACCTATGCAGAAATGGTGAAGAAATAGGAGATAAATACACCTGTACATACGGCTGTCCTGTGAATGAGCAGGGCTATGGAATATGTTCTAAAATGATGCAGATCCTTTACGGTGATATGCAGGCTGTCAGAAGCGGCGGAGATTTAACGCTTGTTGGAGGAATTGAAGCGAATGTGAAGGACTATGTTTGTCCGGACGGATGTGTATGCTTTCGAATGACTGTCGAAAAGACAGGCGCAGAGAATTTTTACAAGGGTAAATATTATCAGGAGTAGAGAAGAAAATGGACTGTTCCGGAGCCGAATTCCTTACAGTTGATGAGGG
Organism: Dorea sp. YH-dor226; assembly: GCF_039832105.1. Lineage (NCBI taxonomy): Bacteria > Bacillati > Bacillota > Clostridia > Lachnospirales > Lachnospiraceae > Dorea > Dorea sp. YH-dor226. Next base: position 48,568 of record NZ_JBDOHS010000009.1, read on the forward strand.
GTTGTGTGTTCAGATCATGCATCACGGACCGTTTGATGATGAGCCCGCAACAGTTGCGATTATGGATAAATATCTGGAAGATCATGGATATCGTAATGACTTCAGCCATGGCAGACTTCACCATGAGATATATATGTCTGATGCAAGAAAGGTTGCTCCTGAGAAATGGAAGACTGTAATCAGGCATCCAATATGTAAATTGTAAGGTAAGGATAAAGGTATGAATGAGATTAGTAAAAAAGGGAGGGAATGTCAGATGGAATTTATCCAGGTTACAAAAGAAAATCTGGAGAAAGAGCACATCTGTTGCGCAATCTCAAATAATAAGGATGTACAGGTTACATCGAAAAAATCATGGCTTTCGGAACGATTTGATGAAGGCTTGGTTTTCTTGAAAAGTGTAGAGAGAGGGAAATGTTTCATCGAATATATTCCTGCATAGTATGCATGGAATCCAATTGATGCCAAAGGATATATGTATATTGATTGTCTGTGGGTTGCAGGTTCTTTCAAGGGGCATGGATACGCCGGCGAACTGCTCAATTATTGTACGGAAGACAGTAAACAGAAGGGAAAGAAAGGACTATGTATTTTGTCGTGTGCAAAAAAGAAACCATTTCTTTCAGATCCTAAGTTCCTGAAATATAAAGGATTTGAACCCTGTGATGAAGCAGACAATGGAGTACAGCTCTGGTATCTGCCATTTGACAAAGAAGCAGAGCCTTTGCGGGCTTTGACCGGGGAAAGAGCAATGCAGAAAAAAGGATGTTTGTATCAATCAGAATCCGCATAATTATCTTCCCTTTCCGTATCGTACTTCGTCCACAAGTGCCTGAATATCATCTTCATTATAGCCCCCCATTTCCTCAGCCACACCGGAAAAGGCAGCCTGTGCTTTGCGGATTGCCTGGGCAGAGGCATTGCTGACTACAATTTCACCATTTTGCTTCTGCAAAAACAGAATTTTATCACCAGATTTCAGACCGAGCAGACGGCGGATTTCAACCGGAACTGTGATCTGACCGTTTGAAGAAATTTTTGCAAGGTTCATAAAATCATCCTTTCTATTCTTGAAATCTAAAGAAAACTTGAGGTTAATTCTATTATATCCAATTCAAGGTAGAAAGTAAACGGAGTAAAAGAAAAATTATAAGAAACCAATGAAAAAATGATAGATATGAAAACAGAGAGCAATACATTTACAAAAGGATCTGGTAGACAACCTTTGTTGTCCGATTCCATTAAAATGAAAACGCAAGAGAGACGATGCAGGAGAAAATCAACCGGATGTAAGAACGTTTTCAACAGTCTTTCAGCTGTTTTCCAGTGTAAAACAGACCGTAATCCGTGTGGTTCCGGTCATTTTTTTTGAACATGATATTATTGAAATTAGAAATCAATGATGAAGAAAACTGAATCGGAGGGAGAATTTCAGATGAAAACAGAAGAAAACAAATCAAAAGAACAGGAAAAAATGAGTCATAGATTTCAAAGGATGGGAACGAGTATGGGAATGTGCTTTGGAATATCGATTGGACTCGCATTTGGCAATTTGTTGTTTGAGCATGGAGCATTAGGAATGTGTTTTGGTCTGCCGATTGGTATGCTGTTAGGTATGGTAGCCGGATCAGCAAAAGATAGAAAAGTGAACGAGCAACTGGCGGAAAAAGGGTACAATATTTATAGTGCGCCAGTGTGACAACTAACAGTTGATTTTTTTAACCTAAATCAATTATGAATCCATTGTAGTTGATTTTGTCTACTGTTACTATAATAGTAGAGGTGATAAACATGAAAGAAATCAATATTGCGCGAACAATTATAAAGAAGCGTAAGGAAAAAGGACTTACACAAGATGAGCTTGCAAACTACATCGGTGTTTCCAAAGCAGCTGTTTCAAAATGGGAAATCGGGCAAAGCTATCCTGATATCACATTTCTCCCGCAGCTTGCCGCTTTTTTTAATATCAGTATTGATGAGTTAATGGGGTACGAGCCGCAGATGTGTAAAGAGGATATTCATAAATTGTATTTGAGCCTGTCCTACGATTTTTCAGTAAAACCTTTTGATGAGGTTATGGAGGAGTGCCGCAAAATTACAAAAAAGTATTTTTCATGCTTTCCGTTACTTTTTCAAATAGGTTCATTGATTGTGAATAACAGTATGGAATCCGGTGACAGGGACAGAAGCATGGCGGCCATTGAGGAGGCGAAAGAGCTTTTTATTCGTGTAAAATGTGAAAGTGAAGACGCTGAGCTATGCCGACTTGCACTTAACATGGAAGCCTTCTGCGCCTTGTCTTTGGGGAAAGCGGAAGAAGTGACAGAGCTGTTGGAGGGAACAAGTAACAAGATTATCAGTTCAGAGACATTGCTTGCAACGGCATATCAGATGCTCGGTAAGCAAAGACAGGCAAAATCAGTTTTACAGATTGGAATCTATCAACATATGCTGTCTCTTTTTGATGCACTCAGCAACTATTTGTCGCTTTGCATTGATGAGACGGAACAGTTTGAGGAAACATACAGACGAGCACTTGCTGTTATTGAGTATTTTGACTTGAAAAATCTTCATCCTGCACTGTTGGTGAAATTCTACATCATTAGTGCCCAGGGATATACAATGGCGGGAAATACAGATAAAGCCCTTGAAATTCTTGAGGAATATGCAGAACTTGTCACAGGAGATATTTATCCGCTTAAGCTTAGAGGAGACGATTATTTCAATTTACTTGGAGAGTGGATAGAAACGCTGGATTTAGGAGATTCCTTACCACGCGATGACAAGATTATCCGTCAAAGTATGGTCGACGGTGTTGTCAGGAATCCTGCTTTTACCGCGCTTTCTGATGAACCTCAATTTCAGAGAATTGTGGAAAGATTAAAATGTAAATTGTTGGGAGGTGCGATATGAGTGCAGTATTAGCGGATAATTTGTCTAAAATCTATATCGGAGGAAACAAGGCAGTCGATCATATCAGCTTTTGCCTGGAGAAGGGAGAGATCTTTGGCTTTCTGGGACCTAACGGAGCAGGAAAGACTACAACAATCAAATTACTTTGTGGTATGCTTACTCCATCAAGTGGCAATTGCAGAGTATTTGATATTGATCCTGTCCAAAATCCGGAAGAGTTACATCAAATCTCAGGTGTGATTACAGAACATGCACAAATGTATGATCATTTATCGGGAATGGAAAATCTTATTTTTTACGGCACACTATTTGGCATGAATCGGTCTGATTGTGAAAAGAGAGCAAAGGAACTTCTGGAACGACTGGATTTGACAGATGCACAGCATCGCAAGCTGTCTGCCTATTCTACCGGTATGCGTCAGCGTCTTTCACTTGCCAGAGCCTTGATGCATGACCCTGAGATTTTGTTTCTGGATGAACCTACCTCCGGACTTGATCCTGAAAGTGCACAAAATGTCAATATGTTGATTCAGGAACTTGCCGCATGCGGAACAACGATTTTCTTATGCACCCATCAGCTGCGCTATGCACAGGAAATATGTACTACATACGGTCTGATGGATAAAGGCAGTTTATTTGCGGCCGGAAATATTGAAAAGCTTCGCTCTATGGTTTCCGATAAAGTGAAAGTACGGGTGAAAGCAAGTTGTCTGCCAAAGGATATGGAATATGAAAAAATCGGAGAGCACACCTATGATATCAGCGTGAATTCAGAGGATGAAATTCCGCTCATCGTCAAAAGAATTGTTGGGGCGGGCGGCGATATCTATCAGGTTTCGACAGAGAAGATGTCATTAGAGGAAATTTATTTTTCCCTCATTGACAGGAAGCATGGAGAAATGGAGCGTGGAAATATATGAATGCACAACAACTTGCCCTTATAAAAAAAGATATTCGAGGTATTACATCAAATAAGCAGGTGTTAATGGTGATGCTTATGGTGCCGCTAGCACTTTCCATTGTACTGCCGTCAATTATTGTGTTTGTTACGGTACTGGTTCCGGGGTCAATCTCAGATTTTCAGAGATTATTGACGATGTTGCCGATTACCGCAGAGGCGCACGATCAGGAACAGATGATTTTAGGGCTTGTGCTGAATAAAATCATGCCTGCTTTTTTCCTGATAATTCCTGTTATGGCATCGTCTGTTATGGCAGCAAGCTCCTTTGTGGGAGAAAAGGAAAAACATACGTTGGAAACTCTGCTTTATTCTCCGCTTTCATTAAAGCAGTTGTTTCAATCCAAAATACTGGCTGGATTTTCAGTTGGAATGATGGTTTCATACATCTCCTTTGCTGCAATGATGCTTGTATTAGAAATTGAAATGTTATTTTTGACCGGAAATGCGTTGATGCCTGACATTAGCTGGCTTATTATTTTGCTGTTTATTGCACCGGCTGTCTCGCTTATTGCGATCGCCGTAACAGTGCGAGGTTCCGCAAAGGCACAAACCATGGAAGAAGCCCAGCAACGTGCGGTATTCCTGATTTTTCCGATTATTGCACTCGTCATAGGACAATTTTCAGGTGTCATTCTGGTAAATTCAGGGCTTCTTTTGGGATTGGGTATGGTTTTGGTGGTAATTGATGTATTGCTTATTAGAGGGGCATCAAGAAGATTTACTTATGAGAAACTGCTGAAATAGATGATGGTTATGTGGAGTTTTGATTATTCCGTTATCGCCTACAAGAGAAGGAGGCCATGATGAAAATTCAACCTCTGAAATTGTTATGTTAGCACCTGTATCAGTTCATGCGGATTATTTTCATCAGGGAATAGGAAGTGGAAGAATTTCAATGCATAGAATCTGATGCAAAGGAGAGTGCACCAGATTGGTTTCATTGCAAATGGAAAATTCCACATAGTATGAAAAATGCAGTGTAAAACAGACCGGAATCCGTGTGGCTCCGGTCATTTTTCTGGAACAGGATATCATTGAAACTAGAAATCAATGATGGAGTAAATTGGATTACGGAGGTGAAAAATATGCGTATAGATCATATTACAATGTATGTAAATAATCTGGAAAGATACATATTGCATTTGCAGTTGGTGGAAAAGAAGATGTGGACAGAATTACAGAGAAAATAAAGGATGACGGATATGAAGTAATCAGTGGTCCACGTACAACAGGTGATGGATATTACGAAAGTTGTATACTTGATCCGGAAGGAAATCAGATAGAGATTACGGTTGATAGAAACAATTAATTACTATAAGACTTGGTGGAATCATTATGAACATATGGGCGTTATTTTCGGAAAGGTCTATGAGATTTGGAATCTGTCCGGCTTAAGCGGATAAAAAGCTATGGAAACAGCCGTATTGATCACATTGGCAGTTTCGGGTATCTATGCTCTTTATTTTATCATTACCTATCGGATCGCTTGTGACCATGTGGTCTGCTATGGTCATTTTTACCGTGGACGAATCGAACTTGGTTTCTTATTTACCGTTTTATCAATCGCACAGTTGTTACTGGCATTCACGAATTACAAAATATCCAGGAAGAATAAGTGAATACTGGTTTCCGTAGTTCGAAAGGATATTTCTTGGAATAAAGCGTATAGCATTTCAATTCATGGATGAAAAACTTTTGAGTTTTCTGTGTTGCCGGTAAAGTTTGAAAAGATATATTTTTTCGCAACGTTTTTTACAGTATTGTTTTTTATAGTCACTTTGTTTCTTATCAGAGGACTTTCATTACAGAATATGCTTATGATTCTATATAGTGGAATCATAACACCTGTATTTGAGGAGATACTTTTCAGAGGGACTATTTGGAACAAACTAAGATGTTATATCAAAAAAGAATGGAAAATCTACCTGTTGGTGACGGCTCTTTTTGGATTCTGGCACATGGAGTATTGAATGTATTTGGATAATAATATTAAGGAAGGTGTTTCAGATATTTTTACATTGACGTAATATGGAATAACAGTTATAATTAAGAAAATGTTAAAAAAATAACAAAATGGAGGAAGTTAAGATGGGACGATTAGATGGAAAAGTTGCTATCATCACGGGAGGTAACTCCGGTGTAGGTGCTGCGACAGCAAAATTATTTGCAAAAGAGGGTGCGAAGGTGATCATTACAGCCAGAAGGGAAAAACCACTCGAAGAGGTTGCGGCAGCTATCCGAGAAGATGGCGGAGAAGTGCTTCCGGTAGTGACAGACATTTCCAAAAAAGGAGATGCAGATACATTAGTTGCTAAAGCTGTAGAAACCTATGGAAAGTTAGATATTCTGGTAAATAATGCAGGAGTACTGGAAGAGGGATTAAAACCAATTGATCGCTTTAAAGACGAAGATTTGGATCGTATTGTTGAAATTAATCAAAAAGGAACGATGTACTGTATGCGTGCGGCAACAGCTGAAATGTCCAAAACGGGATATGGATCAATTGTGAATGTAGCATCCATTGCGGGGGTTATGGGATGTGGAGGAGCTGCTTATGTTGCTTCCAAAGCTGCCGTTATTGGTGTTACACGCCACACAGCACTTCGATTCGCGGGAACGAATATCCGCTGTAATGCAGTTTGTCCGGGAACAATCGTGACGCCTATGGTAGCCGGAACAAATCCGGCAAGTCTGGATCCGGATATGATGGGACAGATGGCAAAACACAGTGACTTGAAAGTTCAGCCATGTATGCCGGATGATGTGGCAAATATTCTGTTATTCCTCGCAAGTGATGAGTCTCGTGCAATTACCGGTCAGGCGTTGCAGACAGATTTTGGTGGAACATTATAATATTACTTAGATGAGTAGGCGGATGAAAACTTCATCCGCCTACTCTATTTGTTCCGTTTATTTTGTGCGGGAGTTTCTCCTGCGTTTGTTGTATACAGCCGTGCCAATTACACCGACAGCGGATACAGCGAACAGAATAAGCCACAGCATGAGATTGCTGTTATCGCCGGTTTGCACGCTCGTTGTTACCCCGGTATTCGTGTTATTTGTTGTTGGCCTGGTCGATTCTGTCGGTTCTGCCGGCTTAGTTGTGGACTTGGTATAGATGTTGGTGAAGCTCATCTCATCCAGCGACTCAGCCTCCCAGTCCAGATCGTAGTACACACCGTCATCTGTCTCCTTGCAGGTTGCAGGGAGGATGAGCATGGTATATTCTGCGCTGTCCGCAGAGGAAGAAGCAACGAACTGAGACAGGAGCAGACCCCACACTGTGTCGTCATAGGTCCAACCTTCCTCGCCTGCATTCACCTGCTGTACGAATGCACCCTCGCAGAGCATATTCCAGAGCTGATCAGCTGGGCCGGTGAGAGTCAGGGTGCCTGTATAGTCGCCTGCGCCGTCGGTGGTGACGGAGCCGGAGACGGTCACATCCGCATAGCGCTCCTCGCCTGCGTTGGCGCCCACGATCGCCAGATCAAACGTCGTCTCGCCGGGAGCAGTGTTGCCGCCCAATTCTACCGTTGTGGTGAAAGGTACACTCAGGGTGAACTCCTGCTGCGCGCCGCAGATAGTGCAGACGCCGTGCGCGAAGTTGTGATCCGGAATGACCTTGACGGTCTTACTGTCGGTTGCAGTCTCTCCGCTCGGTGCTGTTCCCGTTACTGAAAGAGTAAAGCTGTCAATATCTGAAGCATAGACCGAAGCGGGGATAAGGCCATAGAGTACACCGTCTTGTTCAGTGATGGAGTCGGTATACTTCGCTTCGCCTACAGTATAACTGAACTCGCTGACGCTCAGCCCCTTCGCTGCCGTGACGGTGAATTCGTAGTCCTGCTGCGAGCAGACCTGATTTGCACCGTTGATGGTGGGTGCTGACAACTTGAAAATGGCCCGTGCATAGATGTCCCCTTTAAGAAAAGTACCTGTAAGATTCGTCCAACCCACGATTTCATACGGTTCGTAATCCGTCAGGAGATAACCTGTATCTCCGCACACGTCTTTTTGGATATCGTATTTGTCGCCCGCCTTATAATTAGTTCCCTTACAGATGGAGCCCTGCTTGCCGTTCAGCGTTCCGTGATCAAACACGATGTAAAGTGCGTACCTCTCTGAAGGTGTTTCTGCAAAGGCCGTGACCGGTAAGAGCATCAGCACCATGCAAAGGCTCAGTAAAATACTGAAAAATCGTTTCTTCATAATCTTTCCTTTCTTTTTTTCTTCTCTGTACTCCGCAGAAAAGGAGTCTGTTCATAAGGAGATTGCATAGGGAATTTCCCTATGCAAGGGAGTACTCCCTTGCAAATCCTCTTTGTTTGCTTCTATCCCTGCGGCAGAAGACCGTCCAGGGAAAATTCGTTGGAGATAGTGGTTATACCGGTCAGGCGTTGCAGACAGATTTTGGTGGAACATTATAATAATACTTAGATAAGTAGGCAGATGAAAACTTCATCCGCCTACTCTATTTGTTCCGTTTATTTTGTGCGGGAGTTTCTCCTACGTTTGTTGTATACACCTGTGCCAATTGCACCGATAGCGGATACAGCGAACAGAACAAGCCACAGCATGAGATTGCTGTTATCGCCGGTTTGCACGCTTGTTGTTACCCCGGTATTCGTATTATTTGTTGTTGGCTTGGTCGATTCTGTCGGCTTGGTTGTGGATTTGGTATAGATGTTGGTAAAGCTCATCTCATCCAGCGGATCAGCCTCCCAGTCCAGGTCGTAGTATACACCGTTATCCGTCTCCTCACAGGTTGCCGGGAGGATAACCACGGTATATTCCGGCGCTGCATCATCCGTAGAGAGGGCAACGCCTCCATCCAGAAGCAGACCCCACACTGTGTCGTCATAGGTCCAGCCTTCTTCGCCTGCATTCACCTGTTGTACGAATGCGCCCTCGCAGAGCATATTCCAGAGCTGATCATCTGGGCCGGTGAGAGTCAGCGTGCCCGTATAGTCGCCTGCGCCGTCGGTGGTGACGGAGCCGGAGACGGTCACGTCCGCGTAGCTATCCTCGCCTGCATAGGCGCCCACGATCGCCAGATCAAACGTCGTCTCGCCGGGAGCTGTGTTGCCGCCCAATTCTACCGTTGTGGTGAAAGGTACGGTCAAGGTGACGATCTTCTCCCACGCGGCATACATCGTCACATCCGCGTCCGTGGTATAGACACCGCCAAGCTCATAGAATATGCCGTCCGAGCCCATCCAGCCGGTCTGGACATAGCCCTCGCGGTGGAAGGTCTTTTCGGCAAGAGGCAGATCCACGCCGTGGGTCTTGAAGGCCACTTGGAGGCCGAATTCGGCGCCGCCGTCATACTCCACGGTGTACTGCTGTTTCGCGCCGCACCACTGGCAGACACCGTCAACGAAGCTGTGACCGGGCTTGAGCGTAACGGTCTTGCTTGCGGAAATATCATGGTTGTCTTTCGTCTTTCCGTGTACTGTTAGCTGGAAACTACCATTCTCCACGTTGTACCATTCCGCGGGCATCACGCCGCGGACCACGCCGTCATCATCCACCGTCAGATCACTGTCACTGCCACTGCTGCCGGTGTCAAACCCGAACTTGCTGTCGAGGGTCACGCCCTCCGACACCGTTACGGTGAATTCGTAGTCCTGCGGTGCGCAGACCACATCCGCGCCGCTGATCGTAATCGTCGGGTCATCCTCAGCAAAGGCCGTGACCGGTAAGAGCATCAGCACCATGCAAAGGCTCAGCAAAATACTGAAAAATCGTTTCTTCATAATCTTTCCTTTCTTTTTTTCTTCTCTGTACTCCTCAGAAAAGGAATCTGTTCATAAGGAGATTGCATAGGGAATTTCCCTATGCAAGGGAGTACTCCCCTGCAAATCCTCTTTGTTTGCTTCTACCCCTGCGGCAGAAGACCGTCCAGGGAAAACTCATAGCACATAGCAAGACGGCGAAACAGTTCCTCCATGACAGACTGGGCAATGCCGCGCATATCCAGCCCTGCAAGAAAGGCCAGAACCCTCTGCAGCTCGTCCTCAGGCACCTTATAGCCCCGCAGTGCCAGTGTCACGAATTTGTTCAGTTTCCGCTCCAGCGTGAATTCTCCCATACAGGGATTAGCCATATATCCGCGCATCAGTCCTGCCGAGCCACACTCCAGCTCGTAAAAATCCTGCTCTGTAAGCTCCGGCTGATACGGACCGAAGATGCCATGCAGTTCCTTCGCCGTGGCACGCTGGATGTAGTCCAGCAGGTGTTCCTGCGTGTAGGCTTCCAGATAGATCTGCCGCAGATTTTCATTCAGCTCCGTCAGCGTGATCTGGAGCGCAGTTTCCGCCGCATAGACATACACCGGCGGGAGCGCAGCGCCTGTAACGTTTCTGGCAATGCCGAACTGGTTTTCAAACATGAATTTTACCAGCTCCATCAAAACGCCGTCCTTGCTGTGGAACAGATTCTGAAAACTGCTGGAGGAAACTTTTGCTTCCCTGAGAATCTGCAGCATGGTCGTCTGATGGTATCCGTTTTCCAGAAACAGCCTGACACAAGCCTGCAAGATCCGTTTTTCCGTCTGAAGCCCGTCGCTTCGTACTGCCATTTCATCACCCCCTGCCATACAAATTGGTTTGCAAACCAATTATAGCAGGTGAGTATAAGCTTTTCAAGATGGAGACAGTGATTATTTCATAAATCAGTAGTCTGGTCTCAGCAGCCTGGTATAGAACACATGATATATACTTGTCCATACGAAAATCCTCCGGTATAATAGATTCGCACATAGAAAGAGCGATAAGGAAACGTAACCGGAGAGGAGATTGATTGAAAAAATACAGAACATCAGAAGTTGCAAAGATGATGGGAATACATCCCAATACCGTGCGTTTTTATGAGAAATGGGGATTGATCACAAAACCGGTGCGGGAGAAAAACGGATATCGTGTATTTACGGATCTGCACATCTGTCAAATACAGATCGCACGTCTTGGATTTGAAATTGAGATCCTGCAAAATGGCCTGCGAAAGAAGATCGTGCAGGACATACTGCATGGAGAAGTACATGAAAGTCAGCTGTCCCTGAAGAGAAAGGAAGTATCCGAATATTTAGATATTTCGGTAGATGTGCTGCGTAATTGGGAAATGAATGGTCTGATAGCAGTGAAGAGAATGAAAAACGGATATCGTGTTTATACAGATGCGGATATCAGACAATTAAAAATTATTCGGGTATTGCGGTGTGCCAACTATTCTCTTGAAGCAATCAGACGGATGATGCGGCAGCTTTCGAAGAATCCCGAATCAGATATTCGGGAAATACTTGATACACCCCGGGAAGATGATGATATTATTACAGCCTGTGACAGACTGCTCTTATCGCTGTCAAAAGCAAAAATAAATGCAGAGAACATTATGACGATATTGAAAAAAATGAAAGAATGACAGTTTCAAACCCTACAGTATACCACCAGCCTTTGCGTTGGTGGTATTCTTTATCCGATATGCGCAAAAAAAATTATAAGAAAGTGGGGGATATATATGAAACATCAGGATACGGTACCATTTCCGGATGAACTTGAGCATCTTGACCATACGTTGAAAATCATAGATACCGCATTGAAGAAAGCAGGGGAAGACGTCCTGCGGTTAGATCAGGCGTACAGAGATGCAAAGAGATATATGGCTGAATATCGGAATGAGATGGATCGCCATGAAATACTTCAGAATGAATGGGCATTGAATCAGACGGATCGAACAGGCGCATTTGCTGTAGAAGTACGTGAAAAGCTGGAAAAACTGAAAGATACTCCTTATTTTGCAAGAATTGACTTTGTTCCCGACGGAGAGGAAGAAGCAGATACCTATTACATTGGACGATTTGGGTTTACACATTGCAATGAAAAACTGATTTTTGACTGGAGAGCACCGGTCTCAGGAATATTTTATGACTATGAGACTAGTCGTGCCGGATTTGAGGCACCGGTTGGTCGGATAGAAGGAGAGCTTACACGTAAAAGACAGTTTAAAATACAAAATGGCACTATGGAATATGCCATTGAGAGTTCGGCAAATGTGCAGGATGAGATTCTGCAAAAGGAACTGGCTCATACGTCGGATGAAAAGATGAAATCTATGATTTCCACGATCCAACGGGAACAGAATGTCATCATTCGCAACGAGAGAGCCAATACGCTTATTATACAGGGAGTTGCAGGTTCCGGAAAAACATCTATTGCGCTTCACAGGATTGCATTTTTGCTGTATCGCTTCAAACATCAGATTACCGCAGAGGATGTAATGATTCTATCACCTAATCAGGTGTTTGCGGATTATATATCTGGTGTCATACCGGAGCTTGGGGAAGAACCGGTTTGTGAACGGAGTTTACCGGATATTGCAGGGGATGTCAGAGAATTTTTATGCTCCCTGATGGGAAAGTGGGAAGAAGTGCCAAAGGCAAATGTCATACTGAAAAGTTTAAATAAAAGGCTCATGATCAGGGACATGCTTGCTCTGTATCAGGATTTCTATCAATATACGGATAAGAAGGACATGTTTGTATTATCTGAAGAGAATACTCTGGAGTGGGAAGACGTATTTCCATTTCTCTATCTGATGGCTGCATACGAAGGGATAGAAGAAAACAGATCTGTGAAGCATCTGGTAATTGATGAAATGCAGGATTATACACCGATACAATTTGCAGTCTTAAATATGATGTATCCCTGTCAGAAAACCATTCTTGGAGATTTTGGTCAGATACTGAATCCCTGCCATCTTCATTCGCTGGATGAAATCAGAAGAATATATAAGGATGCCGAGTTTGTTGCCTTGAATAAGAGCTATCGTTCTACTTATGAGATTATGGAATATGCAAAAAAGGTCTGTGCTCAGCCATCGCTTGAAATGGTGGAACGTCATGGAGAACGGCCGGGATCCATATATTGTGAAAACGTTGATCATGAGATTGCTTCTATTACGGCTCGGATCAGACAATTTGAGGAGGGAGAAAATGTATCATTGGGAATTATCGTAAAGACGAGTGCAGATGCAAAGAGATTATATAACGCGATTTCCGGAGAGTATGCAGTTCATTTACTCTCGAAGGACAGTACCAGGTTCACCAATGGGGTGTCCATTGCGTCAATTCGGATGGCAAAAGGTCTGGAATTTGATGAGGTCATTGTACCTGATGCAGATGACAGAAATTATCATTCGGATTATGACAGGAATCTGCTCTATATTGCATGTACAAGAGCTATGCATAAGCTGACACTTTTCTATACGGGAAGACCGTCTCCTTTCCTGCCGGAACAGAGGTCAGATATTCTAATATAAAGATATGATATAAAAAAAGATTTCCTGTTCACCCGGAGAATTACATTTATGAACGAACGAAGTATCTATAAAAGGGACACATACGCATATAAAAAGTGCCTATATGCAGCCGCTACACTATTATACAATATAAGGTGTAATCTGGAATAAAGTGAAAGGATCCTGCAAATGGAAAAGATGTATGTAAATGAAAAGTCATTCGAAGTAATAAAATTGCTGGGTCATGGAAAAGGGGATATTCTTATCTGGTTACGGATGGGACGAAGGAATACGTGCTAAAACAAATCCATCATGAACCATGTGATTATTATCAGTTTGGAAATAAGATGGAGTCAGAAATGAAGGATTATGAACGTTTGAAAAAAAAAGGGATTCCCATGCCTGAGATGATTGAAGCGGATATTGAAAAGGAAAGAAGTATATAAATGAAAAAATTTATTTTGAGTGTAATGGTTGTAATCTTGTCTATATCACTTTGTGCCTGTAGCGTAAAGTCAGACGAAAAGGACTTAGACAGTACAAAGAAAGAAGAGACAAAGGATTCGGGTGAATTGAAGATAACAGTTCCGGAAGAAGAGAAAGAAACAGAAAATGAACCTGCGGGTGATGCGACAGAAAAAACGACTACAGAAGGCAATTATCCGGGAGAAGATGTAGTAGAGATTGTAAATCTTCGTGGTGATAAGACGACCGTTTATAAATTGGCAGATGGAACCTATCTGGATCGTATAGAGCGTCATTTTACCTATAACGGAACAGATACCTGGACGGATGAGAACGGGGCAGAGTGGAATGAGGTTGTAAAATAAAAAGGCAATCATAATATGCTTGACAAATAAACGGTCGTTTACTAAAATAAATGTGAACGACCGTTTACGAGCGTAAAAAGAATGATTTATCACATGTCACATGGGGGAATGCAATATGGCTGATACAAAGGAAAAAATATTAATAACGGCATTGCAGTTATTCGCAAGGGATGGCTATGAGGCTGTATCTGTCAGAACGATTGCAGAGGAGCTTAACATAACGAAAGGTGCTCTGTACCGGCATTATAAAAACAAGCGTGCCATCTTTGACAGCATTGTTGAGCGAATGATACAGATTGATGCAAAGCGTGCCAGGGATTACCGGGTGCCGGCTGAACAATATGAAACAATGCCGGACTCGTATGAACATACATCTGTGAAGGATATTCAAAAGTATACCATTGAACAATTAAAATTTTGGACAGAGGATGATTTTGCATCTCCATTTCGAAAAATGTTGACTTTGGAACAGTACAGAAGCGAAGAAATGGCAGAGCTTTACAGCCAGTGCCTGATTGCAGGACCGGTTGCATATATGGAAGACTTGTTTCGAGAGATGATGAAAAAAGGCGTATTGAAACAGGAAAATCCCAGACAGCTTGCGGTAGAATATTATGCTCCGCTTTTTCTTCTGATCAGTATGTCCGATAAAACCGGAAATAATGAGGAGTATGTCGAAATTCTCCGTAATCATGCAAAATATTTTATGCAGAGCCATATGATGGATCCGGGGAAGGAGAAAGAGTGATATGAAACATGAGATTCCTATGAAACAGTATGGTCTGTCTGAGAGTTTTGAAAAATCGTCGGAGCAATTTGCAGGTCTGACCGTTGCGCGGATTCTTTCACAGGAAAAAGGAATATATAGGCTGGTTTCTTCACAGGGAGAAAAACTGGGAGAGATATCAGGGAGATTTCACTATGAGATACAGACAAAATCGGAGTATCCGGCAGTCGGTGATTTTGTTATGGCGGATTGGAATGAAAACGGCGGTAACGCAGTGATCCACCATGTGCTTCCGCGAAAAAGCAGTTTTATCCGAAAAGCGGCCGGTGAAAAAAATGAAGAGCAGGTGGTTGCTGCCAATATTGATACCGTTTTTTTGTGTATGTCTCTGAATCAAGATTTTAATCTTCGACGATTGGAACGATATGTTTCGATTGCCTGGAACAGCGGTGCATTGCCTGTTGTTGTCCTGACAAAATCGGACTTGTGTGAGGATCCGGATCATAAGCTTAAGGAAGTATCTTCTGTTGCAGCGGGTGTGGATATTCTGTTGACAAATGCGAAGGAGAAAACCGGTTATGAGCAGATATATCCGTATCTTACCGAGGGAAGGACAATTGCATTTATCGGTTCTTCCGGTGTGGGAAAATCTACCTTGATCAATTGTCTGCTGGGTAAAAAATATCTGGATACCAATGGACTGAGAAATGATGACAAAGGACGGCATACGACAACGCATCGTGAGCTGATTCTATTGCCTTCCGGAGGCATGGTGATCGATACACCGGGGATGCGTGAACTTGGGATGTGGGATGCCGGAGACGGAATCGATCAGACATTTTCAGATATCGAGGAGCTGGCACAAAGATGTCGCTTCCGTAATTGTACACATTCAGGCAGAGAGCCCGGGTGTGCAGTACAGGAGGCAGTGGAGCAAGGAGAATTGTCAATGGATCGACTTCGTTCTTATCAAAAACTGATGAATGAGAATCGATATGTGGAAGACGCAGAAGGATATTTGGCTGAGAAAAAGCAAAAATTTAAAACGATTGCAAAAATCAATAAAAGAAACAGGAAGGGATAAAAATGAATACAAACAATATTAATATTCGCTTAGAAAAAGAAGAAGAATATCGAGAAGTAGAAAATCTGGTAAGAGAAAGTTTCTGGAATGTATATCGTCCGGGATGCTATGAGCATTATGTGCTGAATCAGCTTCGAGACGATCCGGCATTTGTTCCGGAACTTGATTTTGTGATGGAACAGGATGGCAGGCTGATTGGTCAGAACATGTTTATGAGAGCAAAGATCAAGGCAGATGACGGCAGAGAGATTCCGATCATGACGATGGGACCGATCTGCATTACACCGGAACGAAAGCGAAAGGGATATGGGAAAATTCTTTTGGACTACTCATTAGAAAAAGCGAAGGAACTTGGTTGTGGTGCTGTTTGCTTTGAAGGCAACATTGACTTTTATGGAAAGAGTGGATTTACCACGGCAAGTACATTCGGCATTCGTTACCATGGTTTGCCGGAAGGCGAAGATGCATCCTTCTTTTTGTGTAAGGAATTGATTCCGGGATATCTGGATGGCATTACCGGTGAGTATGCAACACCACAGGGATATTTTGTGGATAAAGCAGAGGTGGAATCATTTGATAAGGGGTTTCCGGTAAAAGAAAAATTGAAACTTCCGGGACAGTTATTCCAGGAGGAATGATCATATGGAAGCAACTATACATAACAGAAATTTGATTGTTTTGACATCTTTGTATCATGGATTATCAGGCAACTATAGGTTACAATTTTCATAAGGTTAAGAAAAAAGAAAGGATACTTATGAAGAAAGTGATGAAAATTGTTGGGATAGTTGTTTTGATCGTAATTGTAATGTTGGCAGCGGCTTTTGATTTTTACTGGTACAAAAATATGCACTGGTACGATAAGTATGAGAAAGCACTAAAAGAGGTGAGAGCAGAAGAAAAGCAGGTAACACTGCCTGACGGAGGCATGATAAACTATGGAGAAGTGGAGAATGACAGACCAGCACTTCTGCTTATCCACGGACAGATGAGTATGTGGGAGGATTATGCACTCGTTTTACCGGAATTGAGTAAAAACTGGCATATCTATGCGGTGGATGTGTATGGTCATGGAGAATCTTCGCATGATGAAAATCTGTACTATCTTGATGTAAACGGTGATGATCTGATCTGGTTTATTGATCATGTGATAGGTGGTCCTACGGTTGTGGCAGGACATTCCAATGGAGCAATTACGGCTGCCTATCTTGCGGCTTGTGGCGGTAAAAATATTGCAGGTGCGGTGCTGGAAGATCCTCCGATCTTCTCTACAGAGGGAGAAGGATGGGAAGAAAGCTTTGCATATCTGGACACCTATCAGCCGCTTCACGACTATAACGAGTCTTCAAAAAAAGAATGCTGGGAAGCATATTATCTGAGGAATTGTTACTGGGGGAAACTGTTTATGAAGAATGCCATGCCCGGTATCGCAGATTATGCGGAAAAGTATCATCAGAAGCATCCGGATGAAGCGGTTCGGATCGGATTTCTTCCGTCATCTATATGGATTGTATTCGAATATGCAAAAGAGTATGATTTTGCATATGGTGAGAGGTTTTATGATCTGAGCTGGAATCACGGATTGACACATGAAGAGATACTGTCTTCGATTAAGGTTCCCTGCATATATCTGCATGCAAAAGAGAGTATCAGCGAAAACGGGACTTTTCTTTGTGCCGCGTCCCGTGAACAGGCTGAACGTGCGGTATCTTATATTGGCGACAACTGCCGTCTGGTTGAAACAGATACCAGCGACCACATTATACATACGGTTCACAGTGATGTTTATATTACAGCAGTGAATTCGCTGCAGGAGTAAGGAGGACACGATGCTGAAAGACAATTTGATTATGCTGCGCAATATCCATGGATTTTCACAGGAAACGTTGGCTGAAAAAATCGGTATCTCACGTCAGGCATATGCAAAATGGGAGAGTGGAGCTACTATTCCGGACATTGAGAAATGTAAGCGACTGGCAGACGTATATGGAATCACAATTGACAGTCTGTTAAAATCGGAGACGATTGATGGCAAGACCGCCATCCCGCCGGCACCGAAAGGAAAAAACATCTGGGGATCCGTTACAATCAATGAGCGGGGACAACTTGTTATTCCCAAGGCGGTACGGGATATATTCGGTCTTACCGGAGGACAGAGATTGATTGTTCTAAGTGATGACCAGGAGGGAATCGCGCTTGTTCCTGCGGAAGTTTTTGAGGCAAAGGTGAAAGAAGCCATGAACTTTGCTTCCATAAAATCAGAGGATTTCTGAAAAAAAGGCACATTTTCCTATAATATGTACCTATTGAAACGTATGGAGAAAGAGTATAATTCATCATATACAACATGAAAAGGAGACGAATATGAGAAAGAAATGTGAACTTTTAATCAACAGTATCAATGAAGGAAAATACACCGACCGTGAGATCGTACTTTCGGGTGCTGTGTTGTTTTTGACGGGAGTATTGTTGGGAATGCTGTTTTCGCCACGGAAAAATCAGGTAATTGGAAGCCATAACGGAAATGGAACCTGTAAAGGAAATGAAGCGAAAGCAGAAGACGAAAATAACAATCGATAATCATTATCGGAGCTGAAGAATGTATGGGAAGATGGGATCCATGGAGAGGCATGGCCGATGACTTGTGAGAGTGCTCACAGGCCATCGGCTTTGTGTATCCTCCGGCGCTATAAAAATGACACATTTCACTGTAAAATACATCTATCGGGTCAACAGAATGTTTTTTATAATGGTTGTAAAGACATGGAAAGATGTTTTTGAATGGAATTAATCAGTGGAGGAATGAAAAGATGAACAAAAGACTTTATAAATCAAAAGAAAATAGAATGTTAGATGGTGTCTGTGGCGGCATTGCAGAATATCTGAATGTGGATCCTACATTTGTCAGGCTTCTTTGGGTGCTGTTCTGCGTTATGGGAGGCAGCGGGATTCTGGCATATATTATTGCCGCAATCATCATTCCGCCAACCCCGTAAGGTTGACGGATGTGAGAGATACAGGAGATCAGGACATGCATGAGGTAAATGCATAAGTCCTTATTTTGAGAAATGCAGAAAAAACTGGAGGATATTGACTTATGAATCAATCAGATACCATCATAAAAATTGAACATTTAAACAAATCGTTTGGTGATGTGAAAGCGGTAAGAGATCTGAGCTTTCAGGTGAAGAAAGGGGAATTGTTTGCGTTTCTGGGAGTTAACGGTGCCGGGAAGAGTACGACGATTTCCATCATCTGCGGGCAGCTTCAAAAAGACAGCGGAACAGTACTGGTAAATGGTATGGATGCGGAGCATTCGATGGAGGAAACCAAAAGAGCGATCGGAGTCGTATTTCAGGACAGTATCCTGGATCAGCCGCTGACGGCGAAGGAAAATTTAAAAAGCCGCGCGGCTCTATATGGAATTACCGGGAAAGCTTTTGAAAACAGATTAAGAGAACTGTCAGAAATCCTTGATTTTAAGGCGTTTATGAATCGGCCGATCGGAAAACTTTCCGGGGGTCAGAGAAGAAGGATCGATATTGCAAGGGCGCTGATCCACAGACCGGAAATCCTGATCCTGGATGAGCCGACCACAGGTCTGGATCCGCAGACCAGGAAACTGATCTGGAATGTCATTGAACATCTGAGAATTGAGGAGAATATGACGGTATTCTTAACAACACATTACATGGAGGAGGCAGCTTCTGCAGGTTATGTTGTGATTCTTGACAGCGGAAGTATTGTGGCGGAAGGTACACCGCTGGAACTTAAGAATCGCTATGTACAGGATTATGTGTCTCTGTATGATGTAACAGAAGAGGAGATAAAAACACTGGATATGGAGTATAAAGCCATCCGCGACGGATATCAGATCGCTGTGCCTTCAACGGCGGCTGCTACAGAGTTAATTGTGTCTCATCAGGAATTATTCAGAGATTATGAGGTGGTCAAGGGAGGCATGGATGATGTGTTCCTTGCGGTTACCGGAAAGTCACTTGGAGAGGAGAATCAGTAGATTATGAAAACGTTACTCGCATTGATCAACAGAAACAGAAAGTTGTTTTTCAGAGATAAAGGAATGCTCTTTTCTTCTCTGATCACGCCAATCATTCTGATTGTTTTATATGGTACCTTTTTGGCAAATGTATATAAGCAGTCATTTGAGTCTTCACTGCCGGAATTTCTGGATGTATCCGGGAAACTGATTAACGGAACCGTGGCTTCCCAGCTTGCAGCAGCGCTTCTTGCAGTGAGTTGTGTTACGGTAACATTCTGTGTGAATCTGACGATGGTACAGGACAGAGCCAATGGTTCAAGGAAAGACTTTAATGTGGCACCCGTGAAAAAGCCTGTCATATACCTCGGGTATTTCTTCTCTACGGTACTGAATTCCCTGATGGTAAATCTTCTGGCACTTGTCATATGTCTGGGATATATCAAGACAATGGGATGGTATCTGAATGCAGGAGATATTGTGTTATTGGTGATTGATATTGTTGTTCTGATCCTTTTTGGTACAGTTCTGTCCAGTATTGTATGCTACCCATTGAAAACACAGGGACAGATGTCTGCGGTAGGAACCATTGTAAGTGCCGGTTATGGATTTATCTGCGGCGCATATATGCCGATTTCGAATTTTTCGAAGGGCCTGCAGAAGGGAATGTCATATCTTCCCAGTACATATGGGACTTCCATGCTCAAGAATCACATGCTTCGAGGCGTGTTTGAGGAGATGGAAGCGAAAGGGTTTCCGGATGAGGTGGTTACGGGAATCGCAGATTCGCTGGACTGTAATCCGGTGTTCCGTGATCATGTAGTCACCACGACAGAAATGCTGGTCGTAATGATCGGGGCAGTGCTGGTGCTGGGCGTTGTATATCTTATGATGACTGCAGTTCCGGAAAAGAATCAGGGGTAGACGGGACAGGAAGTTTCTGGATGAAAAGATAATGCTTGAAATTATATCACGGCGTGATATAATTGAAATGAAAGGAGCATTACTATTATGACGCAGAAGATCATTACGCAGACCAACATGCGTGAAACCAATTTGATGGAAGTGCTTCAGCTCATCAGGGAACATGGAGAAGTGACACGTCGCCAGCTGCAACAATTGGCAGGACTGAGCTGGGGCGGGATTTCTCAGATTGTGTCCCGGCTTCTGGAACAGCAATATCTGATAGAAGAAAAACAAGGCAGTGCCGGCCCTGGGAGAAGGCCGCTGGTACTGAAGATTAATAAGGACAGACATTTTGTGGTGGGTATTGATGTCAATAAAAGTTGTCTGACTGCGGTAACTTTAACTCTTTGCAATGAGCAGGTTGAGATGATTCAGGCTGAGGCAGACTGGAAGAATAGAAATACTCTGTTACGGTCGATATATGATCTGCTTGATCCTCTGGTGGAAAAATATAAAGAAAAAGGGATTCTCTCCGTGGGTGTTTCTATGCAGAGTATGGTAGATGAAGCAAAAGGAATATCAATCTGCCTGGAAGACTGTGACGGATGGGAGAATGTACCGGTCAGGGAGATTCTTTTCCGACGGTATGAGTTGCCGGTTTTCGTGACGCATGACCCGGATTGTCTGGTGGCATCCAACGTGGCCGCTTTTGGTCAGAATGTCATTCTTTTTCGTATCGATTATGGTATCGGTATGTCGGTTTACCGGGATGGATGTTTTTATAAGGGAACGGGACTTCTGGAGATTGGCCATACACTGGTGGGGGAAGAAGGGGAGACTTTGGCTGCTTATGCAACGATTCCGGGGATTGAAAAGCGCAGTGGGATGAAAATAGAAAAGATGATACACATGAAGCCGGAGTTTCTGGAAACATATCTCAGTGAAGCCGCCAGATATTTGGCAACAGCCATTATTAATACCGCGATATTGTTTCAGATTGATCAGATCCTGGTTTGCGGAAAAATGATGGAAATTCATTCCATGTTTTTTTGTGCACTGGAGCAGCAGATTCAGGAAAAAAAGGAGAAAATAAGGGATTATCTCCCGAAAGGAGAACTGCATCTGCATGCATATGATGTAAATAAAGCAGCAGCCGGAGCAGCACTGATTGCGTTGGAGACTCGAATGCATACAGTTACGGCAAATCAGGAAAAATGGACAGATGAAGAATCAAATTATGAGGAATGTAAGTTCCAGAGTATTGAATAAACAGATCAGGAGGTAGATAAGATGAAGGCAGTGCGAATTGAATCTCCGGGAAATATAAATCTGGTAGAGGTACCAATACCAGAACCGGATAAAGGGTTTGTGCGGGTAAAGGTTAAGGCGGCAGCCATCTGTGCAACGGATCTTGAAGTACTGGATGGGCGTATCGCGGCAAACTATCCGCTGATTCCGGGGCATGAATGGAGTGGTATTGTGGATAGTGTAGGTGCCGGTGTAGATGAATCTTGGATAGGAGAACGGGTGGTTGGCAGTAATGATGTGGTGTGCCTGACCTGTCCGGCCTGCAGAAGAGGGGAATGGCGTTATTGTAAAAGTTTCGAAGAAATCGGCTTTAAAAGAAATGGCGCCTATGCGGAGTATGTGCTCGTTCCGGCCTATGGCTTGTGTCGGATTCCGGAGCAGATTAGTTTTGAGGAAGCGGCACTTTGTGAGCCGTTGGGAGTGGCCCTGGGAACCATGAAGAAATCACGGGCAAAGTTAGGCGATACCTGTCTGATTATGGGAGCCGGTTCCATTGGTCTGTGTACACTGGCAGTAGCAAAAGCCATGGGTCTGAGAGATGTGGTGGTATGTGCATCCAGCCGCAGGCGAGAGTCACTGGCCAGACAGCATGGTGCGGATCATTTCATTGCTGCTGCGGAACAGGATCTGATGAAAGAGATGGCAAAGATCCATCCGGATGGAACGGATGTAATTATTGATGCCACAGGTATGGAAGAATGTATACAGAGCGCACTGAAGCTATGCCGCAAGGGTGGTACAGTGGTGTTGGAAGGTTATGGAAGAGGAAAGACGATGCAGATATGTATGGATGATATTCATATCAACAACCTGAAGGTGATTGGTGCCGGAAACAATTGGAACATGCACCAGAAAGCTATTGACCTGATCAGCAGCGGTGTGGTTAATATGTGTGACTTTGTCTCCGAAAAAATGGGACTGGAGGATTATGCCAGAGGAATCGAGATGGTGCGAAGCCGTCCGGAAGGCTTTGTGAAAGCGGTGTTTACATTATGATCGCGGGAATAGATCTGGGAACTTCTTCGGTCAAGATCCTGTGTATCGATCAGGGACATACGGTGGGGCGGGCTCAGGCAGTCTATGACAGCAGCATGAATCGTCCTGTGACAGAACAGTGGGCTGAGAGCATCTGCCGGGCTTTCGGTCAGCTGAAAAATAAAGATAAAATTACAGCAATCGGCCTGTCATCCCAAGTAGGGACATACATTGTGAATGGAAAAGAAGTACTGTCCTGGCAGGAGCCGGTAGGTAAGGCAGAACTAAAAGAAATTCGAGATTCTTTTTCCAAAGAAACTTTTGTACAGGAAATCTCCATGAATCATCCGGATATACTGTCCTATCCAATGCCGCGTATCCTCTGGCTGCAGAAAAAGTATGCAGGACGTGAACATATAGATTCGGTGCGTCAGCCAAAAGAATGGATGCTTCGATTTCTTACAAAAGAAGATTGCAGTGATCCGTATTCCTGGAGAGGGCTGGCCAGCCAGACGGAAGGGCAGTACAGTAAGAAGATGCTGGAGTACCTGAGACTGACGGAGGAAGCATTGCCTCCATTGACTGATCCGTGTAAGAAAACAGGAAAAGTATCGAAAGAAGCGGCTTATTTAACTGGAATAAAAGAGGGAATTCCGGTATATAACGGATGCAATGATTATTATGCATCGCTTCTGGGGATGGGGATTACTCAGCCGGGACAGATGTATGATGTGACCGGTACCAGTGAGCATGTGGGAGTAATTACAGAACATCTGCAGGTGGATACGCGGATGATCAGTTCTCCTTATTTTCAGGGAAATGTACTCTATGGTGTAACAGCGTCAAGCGGCGCCTCCCTGGCTCACGGAATCAATATGTATGATTTGAAAAAGCTGAATCCGGATGACTACCACAGGATTCTGAACAGTATAGAAAACGGAAAAAAACCGCCGGTATTTCTTCCTTATGTGAATGGAGAACGTGCCCCCATCTTTGATGAGCAGGCAAAAGGCGTGTTTTTCGGCATTTCCTCAGAAACGACCAGGGAGGAGATGGCCTATGCAGTGCTGGAGGGTGTGGCCTTTAGTACATTGGATATTTTCCGTCATTTAGATCTGACTTTTTTGCCGGAAAATGTGATCGTTTCCGGAGGAGCTGCGGGCAATCAGGTACTTAACCAGATGAAAGCAGATCTGTTCGGCATACCGGCTGTGGTGGCTGCAGAGCCGGACACTTCGGCCTATGGCGCATGTATCTTGGCAGCTTTGGGTGAAGGATTGTATAAAGATAAAGAATCCGCTGTTCGTGCTATGTGTCATTATGGTATTCCTGTTCTGCCGCGGAAAGTACCGGCATTAGAGAAGCGTTTTCAGAGTTATCGAGAAATATACCAAAGGTTAAAACCCGTATTTCGCAAATTTTAAAAAACATTTTATTAGGAGGCAGGGAAAATGAGTTGTGTAATATTCGGTGCAGGCAAAATCGCCAGAGGATTTATCGGGCATCTGCTGTATCTGAGTGACATTCCATTTGTGTTCGTAGAAAAAGCGAGCGGACTGGCGGATCTGATCAATGAGCGTGGAGCATATACCGTCAATGTACTGGGAAACAATGAGAAAAGTTGTGAGGTCAAGGGGGCAAAATGTCTGAAATATGATCAAAAGGAAGCAATTATGAATGCAGTCGCAGAGGCTGATGTTGTGTTCAATGCGGTAGGTGGAAAAAATCTGCAGGAGATCGTTCCTTTTTTGACCGGGGGTATCGAGAAAAAATCAAGAAATGGTGGCAATATCAATTTCATTACTTGCGAAAACTGGAAAAAGCCGGCAGACGTTCTGCATGAAGGCATCAGAGCTCAGATCAGTGAGGAGGCCAGGGAGTATTTTGAGACAAAAGTTGGCATTACAGAAGCCGTGATTCTCAGGAGCGGCATCGATGCGACACAGGAGCAGAAAGAACAAGATCCGCTCTGGGTCAATGTGCAGGATTACTGGAAACTGCATGTTGATGCATCACGTCTTGTGGGACAGCTGCCAAACATTCTTGGACTGCATCTGATTGATGAGTTCGGTGGTTTCCTGGAAAGAAAATTCTATACTTACAATGCTGCCAATGGCACCACGTCCTTTGTAGGTGCGCTGCTTGGTTATACGGTGTTATCTGACGCTGCCAATGATGAACGTATTGTGAAACTTCTGGAAGGTGTATATCGGGAAACATCGGCTGCCCTTTGCAAAAAATACGGATTTTCTTCAGAGGAGCAGTTTGCATTTACCCGTGGTTCTCTGAATAAACTGCAGAACCGTGTGATTGTAGATACGTTAGAGAGAAATGCGCGTGATCCGCTGCGTAAGCTGGGCCCGGATGATCGTCTGGTGGGTTCTGCCAGGATGGTGGAATCCTTTGGGATTCGTCCGGAGAGTCTGGCTACAGGCATAGCGGCTGCCATTTATTATACCAACGATGAAGATTCTTCAGCTCTGGAACTGCGTCATATGAGGGAAGATAAAGGGGTAAACTATGTGTTGGAAAATGTCTGTAAGCTGGATGTGAATGGTGAACTGGCAGGACTGATCCGCAAAAAAATCGACTATCTGAAAAAAGAGGGAATGATCCATGAGTAGAACAATGATTATAGGTGCCGGAAAAACCGGACGGGGATTTGTGGCAAGGCTGTTGGGAGAGAGACATGTTCCCGTGACTTTCGTAGACAAAGACGAAATACTGGTAGAAAAACTACAGGAGGCTGTCTCAAAAGGAGGTTTTCCAATCCGTTTTTTTGGCGATGTGCGGGAACCTTTGAAGATTACAAAGTATCAGGCAGTGACCTGGGAACAGGCAGATTTTTCAGATGTGGAGTTGCTTTTTGTGGCTGTGGGTGGTGTCAATCTGAAAGATGTGGGTATTCGATTGAAGGAAAAACTGCCGGAGAATCATAAAGTATATATTATCACCTGTGAAAATGCTTCCAATCCCGCAGGGGTTCTCCGGGAAGCTGTTGACATGGAAAATGTGCTGGTCAGCCAGGCGACTGTATTCTGTACAACGACAGCAGAAAAAGGTGAGCTGGGGATTGATTCTGAGAATTATCCGTACCTCCAGTTTGATGCAGATCTTCTGGAAGGGTATGTACCGGAAGCCGATACTATTCGTCCGGTAAAGAATTTCGGCAATTTCCTGACGAGAAAATTGTTTACTTACAATGCGGCCAGTGCTGTTATAGCTTATCTGGGCTATATCTATGGATACAAAGATTATTCGCAGGCTGCCAACTGCCCGGTAATTCAGGAGCTGTTGGATCAGAATTATGAGGTAACCAACAAGGTTCTCTGCGAAGAGTTTTGTTATGATCCGGAAGATCAGAAAGAGTTTGCCCTGCTTTCCCGGGCAAAATTCACAAGTAAAACTATTGTGGATACTGTAGAGAGAAATGCAAGGGAACCACAGAGAAAGCTGGGATCCACCGAGCGAATTATGGGACCTTTGAAACTGGTCTACAGCCATAGAGAGGATTGTCAAGTATTGGCTATGACAGCCGCCGCTGCTCTTCTATATGACGGAGAGGATGAAGATGCCTGGAAAGAGATCCGCCGCACCCATACACCGGAGGAAATTTTGCGTAAAATCGGCGGTCTTGAAGATCAGCAGCTGATTGATGTTGTCATGGAACAATATCATAAACTTGAAAAAATTCAAGATTCATATGCCGAAAATGATCCGGAGAATACAAAGATGATGGAAAGGAGAAATAAGTGATGCGTAGCTTGAAAGAAATTGTACTAGGTACACAACTTCTGCCTTCACAGGTGGCTCTGTTTTATTTGGGGCAGGTAGGCTTTCTTATAAAATATCATGAAAAATATCTGATGGTAGACGGTTATCTTTCTGATTATGTGGACCGAAATTGCAGTTCGGATCTGGTACGATGGGAGCGGTTGTATGAGACTCCTATCCGGGGAGAAGAACTGGATTTTGTAGACTATGTTTTTTGTACACACACTCATTATGACCATGCGGATCCGTATACACTGAAAGCAGTAGCGGACTGTAGCAAAAAGGCAGTATTTGCCGGTTGTGCAACTGTGTGTCAGGCACTGCGGGAATATGGGATTCCAATGTCCCGTATCTGTAAGGTACAGGCAGATCAGGAGGTGGCTTTCGAGGATGATATTCATGTGATTGGTGTACCGGCGGCACATGAAGAATTACATCCGGATCAAGAAGGTGGTTATCAAGAGACGGGCTTTTTGTTTGTGCTGGGAGATAAACGCATTTTCCATTCAGGAGATTGCTGCCCGTATGATGGACTGGAACAGCGGATTATGAATTGTGACGCATTGATTCTTCCAATCAACGGGAGAGATTACTATCGCCGTTATGTCAAAGACATTATCGGATGTTTTGACAGTATGGAAGCCGTGACGATTGCTTCTCATACACATGCCAGACTGTTGGTGCCGGTGCACTGGGATCTGTACGAAGTTAATGCAGTCAATCCCGGCAGTTTTGTGGATATCATTCATAAACAGACTCCTGCACAGTCTTATCATATTTTTGTTCCGGGAGAGAGATATATCGTAGATTAAAATTTGATGGTCTGTAATCCGACTTTTTGAGATTATACAGGAACCACAACGGAAATGATCAGCTGATAACAAAAAGTGAAAAAAGCTCTTGACTCTCCCCTTATGGGGAGGCTGTACAATGACTCCAGATAATATAGAAATGAAGGAGAATGAATCATGAAAATGAAGAAAGAGCACTCATGTTTTCCAGAGAAAGAAAGCAGTTATCTGTACAGGATCGGTATGTTTGCACAGATGAACCATGTCACGATTAAAACCCTGCGCTTTTATGAAGAGCAGGGACTGCTTCTTCCGGCCAGTGTGGATAAAGAAAACGGATACCGCTACTATACGATGGATCAGATGGCAGTCCTGCATCGGATCACGGCATGGAAGCAGGCTGGTTTTACCATTGAAGATATCCGCAGATTGAACGACAGCCCTGATTCGGTTTCTTTTCTGCACCGAAAAAAAGCAGAGATTATGTCCAAGATTGCAGAACTGACCATGCAGATGGCCATGATAGACGGATATCTGTCCGGAGGAGAGGAAGGACTTCAGTCGCCGGTTCTGATCCGGACCGTTCCTTCTGTTGTAGTTGCAGGTATGCAGGAAAGAGTGAAAACGTATGATGCACTGTTTGATCTGATGCCGTCGCTTGGAGCGAGAATGGAAGAACTGGGATGTGAATGTGCACTTCCGGAGTATTGTTTTACAAGATATCTGGAACCGGGGTATCAGGAAGAACAGATCCTGATCGAAGTGTGTCAGGCGGTAACAGAGAAAAAGGAAGATACGGATGATGTGAAGTTTAAGGAACTGCCGGAGATCGAGGCTGCCTGTATCTACCACAGGGGATCTTACAACGAGTTTTCACGATCTTATGCAGCTGTATTGCGGTATATTGAAGAAAATGGATATGAGATCTGCGGAGATATCCGGGAAAAATATATTGACGGCGTCTGGAATAAAGATACGGAAGAGGAATGGCTTTCCGAGATACAGATTCCGGTTAAGAGAGCAGGAGGAACAGATGAAGACTGATCGAATCATAATCAGAGGACTGAAGCAGAACAATCTGAAGAACATATCGCTGGAAATACCGAAGAATCAGATTGTTGTATTTACCGGTGTGTCCGGTTCCGGAAAGTCGAGTATCGTATTTGATACGATTGCTGCAGAGAGTCAGCGTCAGATGAACGAGACATATACCGCCTGGATCAGGGGGAGACTTCCCAAATACGAAAAGCCAAATGTGGAATATATTGACAATCTGAATCCTTCTGTTGTGATCGATCAGAGCAGACTGGGCGGAAACGCCCGGTCTACCGTGGGAACCATCAGTGATATGTATGCTTCTTTGCGGCTTCTTTTTTCCCGGATCGGGGAACCACATATCGGACCGGCATCTTATTTTTCCTTTAATAATCCGAACGGAATGTGTAAAACCTGCGCGGGGATCGGAAAGATCATGGAACTGGATATTCATAAGCTGATCGATGAAGAAAAGACGTACGAGGAAGGAATCTTTCATCTTCCTGCCTTTGGACCGGGAAAATATTACTGGAAGCTGTACCGGAGACCGGATCTGTTTGACATTCATAAGAGATGGAAGGATCTGTCGGAAGAGGAACAGAATATTCTCCTGTATGGAAGTCGTATCAAAGGTGGGGAAAGGCTGGACAAGAAAATAGAAGGTGTATATAACCAGTTTAAACGACTCTGTCTGATGAAAGGGCCGGAGGAACAAAGTGACCATACACTGAAGAAGATTAATCAATATATGGATGAGATCGTATGTCCGGACTGCAAAGGAGCGAGACTGAATCCGGAAGCTTTGTCCTGCCGCATTCATGGATATAACATCATGGATATGTGTGAGATGGAATTTTCAAGGCTGTATGAGGAACTTAAGAAGATCACGGATCCTAGAGCACAGTCTATAGTACAATCATTGACAGAAGCGTTGGGACGTATGATAGACATCGGTCTGCCCTACCTCAGCATGAACCGGGAATCCTCCACACTGTCAGGAGGAGAAGCACAGAGACTGAAACTGGTACGTTATATGGGAAGTTCGCTGACGGGGATGATCTATATCTTCGATGAGCCGAGCACGGGAATGCATCCGAGAGATGTTCACAGGATGATCCGTTTGCTCGAAAGTCTCAGAGACAAGGGCAATACGGTTCTGGTGGTGGAGCATGACCGGGATATCATCCGCATTGCGGATCAGGTGATTGATGTGGGACCGCTTGCGGGAAAGGGCGGCGGAGAGATCCTGTTTCAGGGAAGTTACGAGAATCTGCTTTTGTCCGGTACCAGAACCGGTGATGCGATGAAAGAAATGATTCCGGTTAAGGAAGTGCCGAAAAAGCCGACCGGGTGGCTGCAGGTAAGAGATGCCGCAGTCCATAATCTGAAGCATGTGGATGTAGATATTCCGCTTGGTGTGCTTACCGTTGTGACAGGGGTTGCGGGATCGGGGAAATCATCTCTGATCCGGGATGTGTTTGCAAAGGAGTATCAGGATCGTGTGGTGCTGGTGGATCAGAGCGCAATCACAGCAACGGGTCGTTCGACTGCCTGCACCTATCTGGGATTCTTTGATGAAATACGCAAGGTATATGCAAAGGCCTGCAATGCTGATGCGGGACTATTTTCCTTCAACAGTCGAGGTGCCTGTCCGGTCTGTAAAGGACGAGGAACCATCACCACAGAACTGGTATTCATGGATCCGGTAACCACTGTCTGTGAAAGCTGCGGTGGAAAGCGTTACAGTGAGGAGGCACTGCAGTGTAAGTATCAGGGAAAAAGTATTGTGGAAGTGCTGGATATGAGTGTAGAAGATGCGGCAGAATTCTTTCGGGAGAATAGGAAGATCAGAAAGCATCTGGAGGCACTTCTGGAGGTGGGACTGCCTTATCTGTCACTCGGACAGCCGTTATCAACCTTAAGCGGCGGAGAGCGTCAGAGAGTGAAGCTTGCAAAAGAATTGAGGGGCAAGGGGCACATCTATGTGCTGGATGAGCCAACTACGGGACTTCATGCCTCTGATATCCGGAAACTGATGGAATTGTTCGAATCCCTGATTCGACGAGGGAACACAGTAATCGTCATTGAGCACAATACAGATGTCATGAAGATGGCGGATTATATCATTGACATAGGACCGGATGGAGGAACACACGGAGGGGAAGTCGTATTTACAGGATCACCTCTCGAGATGCTGAGTAGCGGACATACCATTACGGCAAAATATCTTGCAAAATCATAAAATGACGCAAAAGACATCGCCTGCTGACAGTCTGAAGACTCTTTTTTGTTTTCAGCTGTTCGCAGGCTTTTTGCGGTTTTATACAGGTAACATTGATCTACATTAGTCAGATCAGCAAAATAAAGGGATTAGTCAGATCAGCAAAATAAAGGGATTCATTGACAAATATGTTCGAATTTTGTAGAATTTAATAAGATGTTGTCGAGGTTTAGAGGGAGGATTTTATGGCTTGTAAATGTAGGATATGTGGAGTAAATGATGTAGAACACGAAGGCGATGTGTGTGAATTATGTGCGATCGGGCAGGATCCTTATGCATCTGCGATGCAGAATAACAGTACCAGGAAGGTTGTTCTTGATTATGCAGAGCCTCGCAATGATAGAGAAAGTGGTTATGGTACCGGAAGCGGAAGAACAAGAAAAGTTCTTCTTGGCGGCGGTGGATCCCTTGTGAATACGGATCCGTATGGGAACAGTATTGTTCCGGAGGCAGATGATCAGGTGAAGGTATATCAGGCGGGACAGGTGCCTGTTTCCTCACAGGGACAGACGACGGTGGATCCGGGAAATACGAAGACAGGAGGAGCACATGCGGGAAAGGCAGCTTCCAAAGGAAATCAGCCGATATGCAGCGGAATTACGAAGAACATATCGGTGGATACACAGAAGAAGTCTTTTATCGGAAAATGGTTCCGGGCACTGTTCTCCGGAATCCCGATATCGCTGGATGATGATATCACAATGTTTCAGGTGTTCCCGGATTACAGCGGAAGTGCTTTGAATGCACTGGGAAATGCCTGTGATCAGGTGATTGTGTATGGAAAAGTGAATTCCGGTGCAGTTGCTGAAAATAATGATGTAGAAGTATATGGATACAGAGATTCCAACAATAATGTGGTCGCAAAGATGATCAAGAATAAAGCGAGTGGAACGACGATCCGCCCGGACCGTACGATTCCGGCCGCTGTAGCGTGGGTCATCACTCTTATTGTTTTCGGTCTGTTATTCTGCATTTCTACTGCATTTGGCACAGGTGGAATTGTATGGGCCGTTATTATCGTATTATGTCTGACCGGTCTTCCGTTCATCCTTAAGATTCTGGCTGTTCTTTTTGGCATTTTCTTTACAAGGAAAAAATAACGTAAGACGAGGCATGGTATTATGAACGTACAGTATGGTTATACTTCTTCGGAAAAAAATATTGCAGTATGCAGAAAAGAACTGGATATGATTCCCAATGGTAATTTTCGTTCAGACGGATATGAAGAATGTCGGAACATGCAGTTTCTGAAGATCTGCGGAATTACAAGATTCTGGACCTGTGAAGAGAATCTGAATACAGGACTGATGGTGGGAGATATACTGAACAGCTGTGTCAGACACGGAGTTCCATTTGCATATGCTGTCATAGGAGACGGAGAAGGGATTAACATCTATATCGGTACGATGAAGGTGCTGCTGGACAGCCTGAAATCTTCCTACGAATCGGAATACCCGGGAATTGATATGGAATATGTCAGAGATAATCCGCTTCGGAGCTGTCCGAGAGAATACGGAGGACTATTTACGGGAATTCCGACGGATAAGGCGAATGCAGAGAAAAAGAGCTTTCAGATAGAGAATATCTGCCGGGGAATGCTTGGCAGGAAGTTCTCTTATATCATACTGGCTTCCGGAATCAGTAATATCGCTGTGACTTTTGGGCATGAGAGGATTCTCGAAGAGATGGAACAGGTCTTTTCGTTGATCAATCAGACGGTTTCCGGAGGAGCACAGGGCAATCTGACGGCACAGAAGCAGGACTTTCACAGTAAAAATTATTTTGAGAATCTTGAGATCCTGGAAGGATATCTGAAGGATGGTATCTCAAGAGGAATGTGGAGAATGAATGGTTATTATGCGTCGGATAATCAGCTGGATGCGATACGGCTCGGAAATATCATTAAGGCAAGCTTTTCCGGGGAAGAGTCCAGACCGGAACCATTTCGCGTGATAGAATACAATTCGATCAGAGACGTGATATCCAATACCTATATGATGGCGGATCTGATCGAGAATCAGGACCTTCATCCGCTGGGAAGATGGCACAGAGACGGATTCCAGCAGGATATCACACTTTATATCTATAAATTCCAGACGCTGCTGAACAGTGATCAGCTTGCAACCTTATGTCAGCTGCCGACAAAAGAATTTCCGGGATATTACATAGATGAATACGTGGAATTTGATGTGGCAGACAGGACAAAAGGGAGCATGCAGTGCCCGGTTGAGATCGGAGATATCAGCATGGCCGGACGTAACAGCAGTCTGTCTGTAGAGAATAAATATTGTATCGAGAAAAATGATTTTACAAGGCATGCTCTGATCATTGGAATCACCGGAGGAGGAAAGACCAATACCTCCAAGTCGATTCTGAATACACTGTGGAATGCCGGGGAACGGCAAAACAGGGTTCCTTTTATGGTAATTGAATCTGCAAAACGGGAGTACTGGGAACTTCGCAATCTGAAAGGATTTGAGGATCTGCTGGTATTCACACTGGGAGCCGAAGCGACAGATACGTCTGTCAGATATCGCATTAACCCATTTGAGACGAATCCGGGGATCTCACTGCAGACACATATAGATTATCTGTTGTCGACATTTAAAGCGGCGTTTGATCTGTATCCGCCGATGCCGTATGTGCTGGAAAAGGCGGTGTACGAGATCTACAGCGACAGGGGATGGGATATCGTAGAAAACCGGAACCTGTATGGACTTACCGAGTATCCGACACTTACGGATCTCTATAATAAGATCGCCGTAGTGGTAGACAATATGGGGTATTATCAGGAAGTACAGTCTAATGTAAAGGCAGCACTTCAGGCCCGGGTATATTCGCTGATGATCGGCGGCAAGGGTGCCATGATGAATACACACAAGTCGGTTCCGATCCGGGAACTGTTGTCAAGACCGGTCGTCATGGAACTGGAGGATCTGGGAGATGACGAGACAAAATCCTTTGTGATCGGCATCCTGCTGGTGCAGCTGTATGAATACCGCAAATCGCTTATGACGAAGGGCAGTAAAGATCTGTCACATATTCTGATGATAGAAGAAGCACATCGTCTTCTGAAAAATGTATCGGAAGGCGGTGAAGGAGGCAATACCAGGGCGAAGTCGGTGGAGTTTTTCTGTAATCTGCTTGCAGAGATCCGAACCTTTGGACAGGGAATCATTATCGCGGATCAGATTCCGACAAAGATCGCACCGGATACGATAAAAAATACGAATCTGAAGATCGTGCACCGTACAGTCGCTCTTGAGGACAGAGAGGCCATGGGACGGGCGATGAACATGAATCCGGAACAGATTGAGTATCTGAGCTCCCTGAGAAGAGGATATGCAGCAGTATATGCGGAAGGAGACAATAAGCCCAAATGCGTAAAGCTACCGCTGGTGCAGTCATTTTACGAGAAGAATCGTCAGGAGGTAATCCGGGAAGTGCAAAGGCGTGTACAGGATATCGCCAGTGGATATGATGTGGTTACGGAACATCATATGGGCTGTACGTTCTGTGAACACCGATGCAGGTATTATGAAAGGGTCAAAACCTATATTGACAGCAGAGTAGATACAGAAAAAGTATTGGAAAAGTGGGCGGCCAGAAGCTATCATCCGGCTGTTCTGAACATGTTTTTAAATGCAGGTCTGATGCAGGGACTGAATCGGGAAAATGATTTTGTCAGCAGATGCTGTATCGGGTATATTCTGCAGAAGAGAAGAGATCTTAATGATGGGCAGCGGCAGAAAATCCTGGCTGACTATTTAAGATATATACACACTATGAGGAGGGATTAAGTATGGCAGAAGTTACATCAATTCGACCGGCCGACCTGAGGGCAATTGAGAATAATCTGGGAGCGATCCACAGAGATCTTCAGACTCTGGATTCGGAGATCGGAGGAGTAAGAAATGACGTGAAAGTCGTGTATGATGAGATCGGCAGTCTTGCTGCTGAATTCCACGACTTTGTAAATGTATAGGTTCGGGCGAACAGACTGGGACAGGCAGAAACCCGTCTGGTAAAGATTCGTCAGGAACTGGAGAAGAAATATGGTCATTATGATATCGTCAGAAGAACAACGACAGGTATCCTTCAGGCTGATGACCTTGGAATTGTAAAGAAAGATACGATCAGCAGTGCTACTGAGGAAATCATGATCTCCACACCGGGATACTGGCTTGCACCTTGTCTGGTTGCACTTGCCGCATGGATCAATGACCAGCCGGAACTGGCAGAAAAGGCATTGAAAGAAGGGATTAAACGTAATGATGAAAAGACGTCTCTGTTTTTTGCCCTGATCTGCAGAAGAGCGGATCGGAAACAGGCATGCCTGAAGTGGACACAGCGTTATCTGGAAAATCAGGATGAAGAAGATCTTGACAGAAAAGCAATCATTGTCCTGGATGCATATGCCGGCGGACTTCTGGGAGCAGATTCTGAGGGTGTGATCTCCAGACAGATCGGAGACTGGATGGAACATCTTTCCGAAAAACCGGGCTTTTTTGAAAATCAGACAGCACAGTGGTCAGACGCTATTAATGCCAAGCGTGAGCCAATCGATACCAATTCTTATGTATACCTGAAGAAGTACAGTAAGACATGGCCGGTATTGGAGGATATTCTGGAAGGAGCCAATCTTCATGCCAAGATGCTGGATTACTTTACCAATATCTTTACACAGGAAGCATCTACGGATTCCATTAAAGAGCAGCTGGATGAGATCCTGAACAGTCTGGTGACGGATTTTGATGACGAAGAATTGCCGCTGCGAAAAGAAGAAAAATTCGAACAGTTTGTAGTTGATTTTGGCGGAGATGAAAACAGAGCAAAACAGAATATGGCAATAGAACAGACCGCATTTGAAACGCATAAAGACTTTACCCAGTTGCTGACTGATGCGGCAATGAAGCCGGAGAGCTCTCATTCCAGCGTTTCTACGCAGAAATTTGCACTTGCGCTGTCAAAGGAATGGGTAAGTAATGCCTATAATGATGTCATTGCTCAGAATCGCATGAAGATTCCGAATGAGATCGAGATCAATATTGATACATTTAATGATAAGACAACAGACGGACAGAATGAAGCAGAGCTGATCTACAAGTTTAATACCCTTGTAGACAATGAAAAAGCAAATGCACTTGCACAGTGTGTGATGTCTGCATTTGATACATACAGCCTGTACGCAGGAGCAGCCGTTGCCGCAATTGGTGTGTTCATGTTTATTGCCGGAAGCGTATTTCTGGGACTGATCGCGTTGATTGCAGGAGCAGGGCTGGTACTGAATCATTTCTCCAAGAAAAAGAAGATTGAAGCAAATCGTCAGAGTATTGAGGCACAGTATGAACAGAAACGTACGAATGGTTCACAGCTGATACGGGCGACGCTCGCAGAAGTGGTTGATTTCAGAGCCGAGTTTGCTGCAAAGGATGCAGAAAGCCAGAAGGTAGTTGATTTCCTGGAGCAGATATCTCCGGATCAGTATGTACGTAAACTTGCTGAGACTAACAGAAGAATCAAGATGTAGGGGGGAAGACGATGAATGCAAGATCAAAAGCGGATTTTATAAATTCAGTTGCGGGAGGAATGATACCATGCCCGAACTGTCAGAAATTGAATGAACCGGATTCCAAGTTCTGTGAAGCTTGCGGTACACGTCTGGTGAAACCGGAAGAGCCAAAGCCGGAAGCAACACCTGCATTTGAACCGGTGAAGAAAGTAGAACCGGCACCTGCATTTGAGCCGGTGAAAAAGGTAGAACCGGCACCTGCATTTGAGCCGGTGAAGAAAGTAGAACCGACACCTGCATTTGAGCCGGTGAAAAAGGTAGAACCGGCACCTGCATTTGAGCCGGTGAAGAAGGTGGAACCGGCACCTGCATTTGAGCCGGTGAAAAAGGTGGAACCGGCACCTGCATTTGAGCCGGTGAAAAAGGTGGAACCGGCACCTGCATTTGAGCCGGTGAAAAAGGTGGAACCGGCACCTGCATTTGAGCCGGTGAAAAAGACAGAAATAAAACGGGATGTGGTATATCAGGAACCGGAGAGCGTATTTGCAAAAGGACTTCCGGATTGGGATATGGTACCTCCACAGGTTATGGTCAGGAGGAAGAAGAGATAATGATACCGGCACCACATACATATGCAGAATGGGTAAATGTACTTGAAATCTTCAAAGCCAGGACAGATGATTTTGAAGTTCTGGAAGCGATGCAGAATGGCACGATCGAATGGCAGGCAGGAGTTGCAGACCGGTTTGTGAAGCGTTTGATCGATGCCGTAAATGACAGGCTGAATCATGCAACAGATAAGTTGAATAAAGATATGCAGCGAGCAGGATGGAGCGAAGGCGCACTCGTTCAGGCATTACTTGCTGCCAGAAAAGAATATGCTTTTCTGGCAAGAGCCATTAATCTGCCGGTACTGCCGGAAAAGGACAGACAGCAGTATGTACAGTTAGTAGTTGATTATGTCAATGAAAGGCAGGAGCAGCTGGAACAGTCCGCACTGGATAATCAGCGCAAGTATGACAGAAGTGGAAAGCTGCTCAGTATTGTGAAAAATCACAAGGTGAATGCGATCTGAAAAGGAGAAGAGTGAAATGAGCGATATTAATAAAAGTAAGGAATTGCTGAAAAGATATTCGATTGCACGAATTCCGTTCATCTCTATCAATACGATTGAGCCTGGTCGTACACTCGATGCGTTAAAAGAGA
This sequence comes from Dorea sp. YH-dor226, assembly GCF_039832105.1. Lineage (NCBI taxonomy): Bacteria > Bacillati > Bacillota > Clostridia > Lachnospirales > Lachnospiraceae > Dorea > Dorea sp. YH-dor226. The sequence goes on from NZ_JBDOHS010000009.1 coordinate 86,162, forward strand.
TTGCAGATGAACTGCAGCTTCCATTCTATGCACATACGCTGACGAAAGGTGTATATGATATTTCAACGGATAAATCTTTGTGTGATGACAAGTCTGTATATGGCGCAATTGACTTTATGACAGAGCAGATGAAGAGAAAGCAGTACCTCACGATTGTCTTGACAGAGGTGCCTGATCTCAGTACGGAAAACAGTGATTCAAAACAGATACTGGCACTGGTAAATCTGGCAAATGAATCCGGCGGAATGGTAATTGTACTGACGAATAATTCTGTATGGAATCAGCTGCAGCGCCAGGGCATGACAATCAAGATTGATCTGCCGAACGAAGATGAGATGTACGCTATTATCAAAGAGTATATTGATGATTACCGAAATGAGATTCCGATTGAGTGGGACAATACAGATATTCGGGAGGCTGCATCCACACTGGCAGGCGTGACTCGTATTGAAGCGGAAAATGTAATTGCAGCACTGATTGCGAATAAGTGCATCCGCAAGTCTGATATGGATGAGATCCGTTATGCGAAGGACAGATTGTTTTCTGATATCTCAGGACTTGAAAAAATTGATGTGGATGAGAGTGTCAAGGATGTCGGAGGTCTGGCCGGACTTCGAAAATGGCTGGATGAGAAAAAAGAGCTTCTGACTCCGGAAAAGAGAGACGAGCTCCGTTCCAAAGGCCTTCAGCCGCCGCGGGGAATTCTGTTGGTTGGTGTTCCGGGCTGTGGAAAATCTCTTTCTGCGAAGTCGATTTCTGCGAATTGGAAACTTCCATTATACCGACTGGATTTTGCGACAGTTCAGGGAAGCTATGTGGGACAGTCCGAGCAGCAGCTGAAGGATGCATTGACGACTGCGGAAAATGTATCTCCGTGTATTCTCTGGATTGACGAGATTGAAAAAGGTCTGTCTGGAGCCACGGGAGGTTCAGGTGACGGCGGTGTATCGACCAGAATGGTAGGACAGTTCCTGTTCTGGATGCAGGAGTGTAAAAAACAGGTGTTTGTGGTTGCAACTGCAAATGATGTATCTATGCTCCCATCAGAGCTCCTGAGACGAGGCCGTTTTGATGAACTGTTCTTTGTTGATCTGCCGACAGCAGAGGAAAGAAAAGATATTCTGGCCTTGTATATGCGTAAATATCTGAATCTCGAATTCAGTGGAGAGTTTGCGGATAAGATTGTAGAACTGAGTGATGGATTTACAGGTGCTGACCTTGAGTCAACGGTCAGAGACCTGGCATATAGATCTATTGCAAATGATAATTTTGTTATGAGTGCAGAGAATATCATCAATGCATTCAATAATGTTGTGCCGCTTTCACAGACAAGTCCTGAAAAGATTGAGTCTATCAGAGATTGGGGAAAAGAAAGAGCCGTGCCGGCTTCCGGAAAACCGATTGGTGGAGAGCAGATTGCCCTTAAGAAGAGCGGACCAAAGACACGAAAAGTATTAGTATAGCTGATCATGTCACAGACGCGGAGGACTATCTGTCATACAGAAGGGCATCCGCGTCTGCTTTATATGTAACAGGAGATTTCAGGGGTAATTATGGAATGATAGGAGAAAGTGATGTCAGGGAATATGGAAACCGGTGGCCATTCCTCTGCGGAAGGAGGAGAAGGGCACAGTGAAGTACAGGAAACCACGGTGAATATTGAAAGCGTATCTGAAACCGGGGAAATGGATGAAAGTTTTGAAGACTGTGAATTGAAAGAAGGAACCATTGGAAAACAATCTGAGATTCAGGAGATGGAAGAAGAGGACTTCAGTGACTGCGCTAAAAATGAAGAAATTGCCGGGGAGACAGAGAAAAAAGTGCCGGATGAGACAAAAGAAACAGAAGAGGTAGCGAAAGAAACAGAAGAGATATCGAAAGAAACAGAAGAACTGCCGGAAGAGAGACTTGAGAATGCTTTGCTCGAACAAAAGAAGATGAGCGAAGAGATGGATAGAAAGTTTGAGGATGTACTGTCAAAAGAAATTGGATCAGATGAGTACAAAGAAGCGCTGAAAGAGTATAATGATCTCAAGGCACAGAAGGAAGAACTGGATGAAAAGATTCAGTCAATGGAATCGAAAAAAGATCTTGTGGAAGAAAAAACTTCTTATGAGAATCTCACAGAATATATGAATGCGCATAATTATGGGCGAGAAGACTATGAGACCTATTCTCAGGATCCGGAGTGGCGAAGATTACATAAGCAGGAGTTCCCGGATTATGAGCTTCCGCCGCTTAAAGAAAATGACAACACACAAGAGTGGAAAAGGATGTCTGTTGAGATGTCTCCGCAGGAGAATCTGGAAGCAACAAATCCGAATTTTGAGTCCGGTATAGAATGGCAAACCAACTGTCAGAGATGCGTTCCCACTTATGAGATGAGGGAGCGAGGCTATGATGTCACAGCTCTTCCGTGTACGGATGCGGATGATTATCTGTCTTACCATCCATTTGAAGTATGGGAAGACGCTGATATTCAGGCTACGATCGGAGATGGAAAAGCGGATATTGAAAGCGCCATGAATGAGTGGGGTGACGGCTCTCGTGCCCAGGTTGTAGTTCTGTGGGAGGTCGGAGACGGCGGACATACATTTATTGCAGAACAGAGGGATGGAAAGACGTACTTTACAGATCCGCAGACCGGAGAATCGGATGTATCATGGTATTTTGATAATGTCAAAGATAACTGTACTCTTTACTGTCGGATCGATGATGCAAAAACTTCGAAAAAAATAACAGAGTGTTGTAAAGGGGTTTAGAATGATGGTAGAAAAAAGTGAAGCATTGGAGATTGCAAAAAGATATTATCTGGAAAATGGCAGTCAGGAGATTACAAAGTTCTATGATGCAGAAAAGAGCTGGATCGCATTTGGAGGTCGCCCGGGAATGGCAAAGATTGGAAACAGTGGAATTGCGATCGATAAGGAACGTGGGGAAATCAGTGATTTTGTCCTTCCTTCGAAAGAAAATTTTGAATTGTTGAAAAAGGCTGTATTGGTAGAAACGGAATAAATGACAGGATATAGGAGGATATGAAGAATGCCAAGACCAATATTAAGAACACCACAGAAAAGTGAGACACAGACAAACAGTATTCTGAGTGCAACCTGTAATCAGGAACAGAAACAGAAGACACAGCAGATTGATAAGATGAAATTGGACAGACTCTTAAGACAGCCCCGTTCCAAAGCATACATGGATGCAATGCATAAGTTGGATGCGGGCGGACATGTGCATAATCAGGCGAAGGTTGACAGCATTATTAACACGATCCGTCAGGAATTTCCGGAGATTGAGCTGTCGGGCATCCTTCTTGGTTATGTATCCATCTGCTATCTGGGAAGACCGTATGAAGTCCATACGCTGGATGTAGCAGGCGGTATTATTGAGCACTACAAAGCCGGAGAAACATTGCCGAATGGGTTGGAAAAGGCAAGGGGAATTGCAATGCGCGGAGGATATGATTTTATCGAAGTATATGTGGACTGTTGCAGGGCCATCAGTTCCAATGGAACGGTATCTGTGATTTCCTGTTAATTAGACAGAGTTGAGGTGAGAGAATGAAGTGTAAAAGTTGTGGGTGTGAAGTACATGATAATGCAAAATTCTGTACAAATTGTGGGACACCGGTAGATCAGCCGGATATGACTCCTGAAAAATCCGTAATAAAGTCGGGGACAGACAGTGATAAGATCAAGATCATTATACTGGCAGCGATGCTTGTGATTGCAGTAGCTGCCGGATTGATTGTGAAAAATATGCGTCAGAATGATACTGATGAAAAATATCAGGCTTCCGCAGAAGAAGAGAAGAAGGAAGAAAAGTCAGAAAAAACAGAAGAAGAGACAGAAGAGTCACAGGAAGAAGATAATGAAAAAGAAGATACATCCGATGTATCAGAATCATCAGATCAGGATACAACCGCGAATGAAAGTTCCGCGGCCGTTCCGGCTTATCCATCCGTGAGCGAAGTTCATGTAACCAGCATTACTGCGTCCTCTTCTCTCGCTGAATACAATATGACGCACAGCCCGGAACGTGTGATGGATGGCAGTCTTTCTACAGCCTGGGTGGAAGGGGCATCCGGACAGGGAGAGTCTGAGACAATTACCATATGCTTTGATGCGAACTGCAGGGTCAGTGGAATGAGAATTAATGCCGGATATCAGAAAAGTGCGGATCTTTACAGTAAGAATTCCAGACCGTCAGTGCTTCGTGTCATATATACGGATGGAACTACAGAAGACTGTGCGCTTCAGGATATCAATGGCATGCAGGAGATTCATTTCAGCAGAGAAATGGTAACCGGTTCGATTTCGCTTATGATCGTATCTGTATATCCGGGAACGAAATATTCGGATACCGTCATATCAGAAATTCAGTTTTTCTAAGATTGCGGGATAGATGATGGGAATGTATAAACGTATATTATTCAGAATAAGTGTTCTGCTCCTGATTCTGGCGTTTGCAGCAGGAATCAGCGGCTGTTCGCATTCCGGTGAAGAGGATAAGAGCAATGTGGAGGCAACTCAGGATCTGGAGCATTCGGATCCGGAAGAAGAGCAGCAGGAAAAAGAGCAGCAGGAAAAAGAATCAGAAACCGGGAATGATGAATCAGAGGAAACAGGAGAAACAGAAGAAAATAATGCTGACGATGAGCCGGATATGCAGGTGCCAGATGAGACATTTGTCAATGTAAAAGTGTATCTGCCGGATATTTTTGTAGAATTGAAGTATGCAACAACAGATAACTTTACAGGGCAAAAGATCTATGATTTTTCGGATGCATATCTCCGCTTTGGGACAGTGAAAAAGCTGATGCAGGTGCAGGAACAGCTGAAGCAGGGAGGATTTTCATTGAAAATATGGGATGCATTCCGACCGGTATCGGCACAGTTTACCCTGTGGAATATCTGTCCGAATGCTACATATGTGGCGAATCCGAATCAGGGATATTCTTCGCACAGCAGAGGAAATACTGTTGATATTACAATTGTAAGAGACAATGGAGAAGAGATTCCGATGCCCTCCGGATTTGATGATTTTTCAGCCAGGGCGGATCGCGACTATAGTGATTGTGGTTTGGATGCGGCGAAAAACGCACAGGAACTGGAACGTTTAATGACAGAAAACGGGTTTCGGCCATATGCAGGAGAATGGTGGCATTATACGGATGAGGAAGATTATCCGGTAGAAGAAGTTTTCTGTCCGGAATAATCAGAGGAATGAGGAGGAATGAAAAAGTGAAGTGCCCGAATTGTGGAATGGAAGTAAAGGAGAATGCAAAGTTCTGTACGAACTGTGGAACACCTGTCGAATTCAGGACAGAACAGCAGCCGTGGCAACAGCCGGAAATGCAGCCGGCTCCGCCAAAAAAAGGAATGAATGATCAGAAGAAGATTTTGTTGATTGTCGGTGTACTGGTACTTGCCGCTGTGCTTGGATTGGTTGTAAAAACTATAAAGAATAAAGACGCAGAAGAAGATGTCTTTGATATGGAAGAGTTTCTGGCTGAAGAGGAAGAAAAGGAAGAAGAAAGCAGCGAAGATATGTCTGAGGAAGAAGTGGATGAGGAGTCAGAAAAAGATGTCGAAGAGGAAGAACCGGTATATGACTCAACGGAAGGTGGAATTCACAGATATGATTATGTAATTGATGACTGCACATGGCAGGAAGCATTTGCCAAAGCGCGACAGGCCGGCGGATATCTGGTGCATATCAACAGCAGAGAGGAATATAATTATATTCTGTCGGACATTGCCAGACTGGGATACAATAAGATCCAGTTCCGACTTGGAGGACGCCGTGATGCTAATGGCGTAGATTATTACTGGGTGGATGAAAATAATGAACTCTATGGGGATGTGCTTAATTCACCGGAATATTGGGCATATGGCGAATGGATGCAGGGAGAACCAAGTTTTCAGGATGGTGATATAGCAGAAGACTGCATGGATTTTTATTATTATGAAAATGAGAACAGGTGGACCTGGAATGATGTACCGAATGATATTATCAGTGTGGTTCCGTATTTCAGTGGAAAGATAGGATATATTGTGGAATATGAAGATTAGAAGATATAGTCTGCTGGCGGTCGCCGTACTTCTGTTATTGTGCAGTGGCTGCAGCAGTAAAAAAAGCGGTGATGAGAAGACAAGAGACGCGACACCGCTGGAAGCGTCGACTGAAGATGCAGGTGGGAAAGATACAGAACAGAAAAACGAAGAGAATGAGATGGAAGAGAAGATCAATCAGTATCTGCAGACAATGACACTTGAGGAAAAGGTGGCCCAGATGTTTATTGTGCTGCCGGAATCACTTGTAGAAGGAGTGGATCCTGTCATTGCAGCGGCAGATGCGACCAGAAATGCGATTGATCAGATTCCGGTTGGTGGATTTGTATATCTGGACAGTAATCTGCAGTCACCGGAACAGGTGAAGACGATGCTTGCAAATGTGCAGTCCTACAGCATGGAACGGATCGGCCTTCCGGCACTTTTGTGTGTGGATGAAGAAGGAGGAACGGTTGCAAGGATCAGTGGAACCGGAAAGTTTAATGTTCCGGCCGTTGAAAATATGTCCGTGATCGGACAGGCCAATGATACGAACAGGGCCAGGGAGATTGGTGCGTCCATCGGTGCTTCTCTGGCAGAATTGGGGTTTAATGTTGATTTTGCACCGGTTGCGGATGTACTGACCAACCCGGAGAATCAGGTTGTAAAAAAACGTTCATTCGGGACGGATCCACAGGTTGTCTCCGATATGTGTCAGGCAGTGGCGGAAGGATTGTCAGAATCCGGTATATATGCGACATATAAGCATTTTCCGGGACACGGGACGACTTCGGCAGATACACATGCCGGATATGCATATTCTGATAAAACACTGGAGGAGTTGGAATCGTGTGAGTTGATTCCATTTCAGAGGGGGATTGCGGATGGAATCTCTTTTGTGATGGTCGGACATATCTCTATGCCGGGGATCACGGGGAATCAGGAACCGGCCTCTCTTTCTGAACACATGATCACAGAAGTACTGAGGAAAAAGATGGGATATGACGGCATTGTCATTACAGACGCTATGAATATGGGGGCCATTGTACAACAGTATTCTTCATCGGAAGCGGCTGTTAAGACTATACAGGCAGGGACGGATCTGATCCTGATGCCTGCGGATTTCCGGTCTGCCTATGAAGGGGTAATAGAGGCAGTTCGTAACGGAGAAATATCGCAGGAGAGAATCGATCAGTCGGTAACAAGAATCTTATCTGTAAAACTACAGATAAAATAAAAAGAAAGAGAGAATAAAATATGCAAGAGGTTTTTGAATCAATTAATGGTATCTTTGCGTTTATCGGTCCTTTATCGGATTTTTTATGGGATTTTCCGACGAATTTTGAATGGTATGCTTCCATTCCTCTGCTGGGTAACTTTTCATTTGCCATTATCCTGTTATTAGGTTCCGGTATCTTTTTCAGTTTCCGGATTGGATTCATGCAGGTGACGCATTTTAAAAAAGGAATCGGAATCATGATGGAGAAGCGTACGGTGGATACGGGAATCTCTCCGCTTGCGGCATTTCTTCTCAGCTCTGCCATGCGCGTGGGGCCGGGAAATATCATTGGCGTAACGGGAGCGATTGCAGTAGGAGGACCTGGAGCATTATTCTGGATGTGGATCTCTGCGTTCTTCGGAATGGCGGTAGCCTATATGGAAGGTGTTCTGGCGCAGATTTTCAAAGAAAAGAAGGACGATGAGTTTATTGGGGGTCTTCCGTTCTATGGAAGAAAGCTTCTTGGCAATAAGGTATGGATTGGGGTATTTCTGTCACTGCTTTATATCCTGTATGCATTTTGCTGTCTTCCCGCACAGGGATTCAATGTTGTATCTTCTCTTGGAAGAATGGCTGAGATTGTGACGGGATCATCCATTGCTTCCGATTCTGCATTTTATTATGTGGTTGGTGCGCTGACGATTGTTCTGACCGCGATCATTGCTTTCGGAGGAATCAAAAAAGTAACAAAGTGGACAGATAAGATGGTGCCGGTGATGGCAGTTCTTTATATTGTGACGGTTCTGGTTCTGATCGTTCTGAATATCGGATCGGTTCCATACTTCTTTGGTGCAGTATTTTCCGGTGCTTTTCGACCGGAAGCATTCTTTGGAGGTATGTTTGGAACCGTGCTTGCACAGGGGGTAAAGCGAGGCTTGATGTCCAACGAGGCAGGACAGGGTACCATTACCATGTCTGCGGCAGCTTCTGATGCGAAGCATCCTTGCGAGCAGGGAATTCTGGCATCCATCGGTGTTTTTCTGGATACGATTGTGATCTGTACACTATCCGGATTTGTTGTGGTGATGGCGCACTGCTGGGACGGACCAAATGCAGAAGCGTGGGCTGGTCTGGATAAATTGCCGAAATTTACCGAATCAATTGCACAGCTGACACCGGGAACGGCCGCAAATGCAATCGTAACTTTCCTGATTACATTGTGTTTTGGCATGTTTGCTTACACCTGTCTTCTTGGAATGATCAGCTTTTCTGAGATTGCAGCAAACCGTATCCGAAAAGACAGAGGGTTTATTAATATCGTCAGAGGAATTGCCCTTTTTGTAGCTGCATTTGGTATCCTCTGTAATATTGCAGGACTGGAACTTGGAAATCTGTGGGCATTTTCAGATCTGGGAAATATTCTGATTGTATTTTTCAATGTTCCGATTGTATATGTGGGTTCAAGATATGTGCTGCGGGCAACGAAACATTATAAGAAGAATGATGGAACTCCATTTACATCAGAAGTGATCGGAAGAAATGACTGTGCTTTCTGGGATGAACGTGCAAAGAATTTGAAATAGGTATAAAAAGGGAGTGTCGTACTAAGGCGCGCAGCGCCCAGTCTCAACTATATTTTTTGCCACAACGTCATCACTCTATGTTATGTGACGGATTTCTTATTAAATCTCTGAGATGACCCAGTAGAGATTTTTTGCAATTGCAGTCACCTGAAAAAGGCTATCACAAAGGACGGCCTTTTGTCTAAGACAGGAGGAGTAGATAAATGTGCAAAGAGGGGACGTCGCAGTAACAGCTGAATAGCCGTTACTGCGGTGTCCCCTTCAGTTCATATGCTGAAAATGCAATAAACTATGCAAATCACATAAACATGTTGCCGGTTCCTACATACCGGATGCCGTCTTCGAAGACGCGTTTTCCTCCAAGAGTGACAAGCTTTACATCATTCAAAAGGGTGATATCCTGGCTTAAGTCACCGCCGACTACCAGAAGATCTGCGTCCAGACCTTCTTTAACCAGTCCGCGTTCATTTTCGAAGCCAAGTACCTTTGCAGGATTGGAGGTTGCAGTCTGGATAGCCTGCACCGGAGTGATACCGTATTCTACCATGTACTGAAGTTCTCTTGGAAGCGGAAGAAGCGGAGAACCGTATACGACCATGTCTGTTCCGGCAAGTATGGTAACACCGGTATCATAAAACTTTTTGAAGTTATCTCGATAAGCTTTGTAAGCCGGTTCAAAATACTCCCAGTTAGCCATTTCCTTTTGCATAACAGGATCATTGACCGGTTTTCCTGCACATTCTTCCAGGTTTTTCTTTGTGATCTCATAGAGATAAGTATAAGCCATAATGGTAGGAGTCCAGGCAAGTCCTTTTTCCGCCATCTGCTGTGCCTGCTCATAAGTCATGAAAGTACCGTGTTCGATGGTGTCAAAGCCGGCATCAATACTCATCTGAATTCCTGGCTGGGTTCCGGCGTGGATGCCGCACTTGATGCCTCTGCGATGGCATTCATCGACGGCCGCATCCAGTTCTTCCTGCGTATACTCAGGGATATGGCTTCTATGCGTAGTAAGAATCTTCACCCATTCTGCTCCGTCACGCACCTGGCGGCGGATCTCTTTGCGGATCTCCCATGGTCCGTCTACCTGGGCGATATCATCATCCCATCCATGACCTCCGGTCATGCACATTCCATTGTCAACATGTGTAATTCTCGGGATTGTGATAAATCCTTTTTCCGCAGCCATCTTTAATGTAGCACATAGCTTTCTTGCAGAAGTCATGTCACGTACACTGGTAATGCCGCGTTCAAAGGCGGCCTGTGCGTGCTGTAATGCATACAAAGTGATCAGCTGATCATTGTAATTGAAGCTGTCAGGCTGTGAGAACCAGTAGCCAAGATGCACATGCATATCGCACAGACCCGGTAAAAGAGTCGCATCTCCATAATCTCTGACCTCTTTTTCCGGGAATTCAGCAATCAGTGCCTCTTTGGTTCCAATCTTTTTAATCTTTCCGTTCTCAATAGCAACTGCCTGGTTTTCCAGTACTGTTTTACCGTCACCGGTAATGATGTGTTTTGCACAAATAATCATATTCATTCCCTGCCTTTTGCATAAATATTAATTATATTATACCATTTATGCATTGAGAGAGCAAACATATCTGACCAGAGGTTCTATGGAATTCCGGTCGCAAAAATCCACCTTTTTTCCATAAGTATCAAGCATCATGTGATCTTCCTCGGTCAACTCGGAAGGGTCTTTTGAGACCATGACCTTGTGGAGCATAGCCATCATGGACTTGTGAATGAAGTTCAGACGGGAGTAATCAATACCGCCGCGCAGATGAAAGATCTGCATCGCGTTCATCATATCCGGGGTCAGAACCCTGGACAGTCCTTCGCGGATGTGGGATACATTATTCTTATCCTGTGGATCGGCAACTCCACAGGTGAATAAAACAAGATTTTTTTCTTTGATGGAATCATAATTTTTTGTAAGGAGTGAGATGCCGCTGACACCGCCTGCATACAGACCGCCTCCATAGATGATCGTGTCATATTCGGAAAGGGAAGAGGGACGAACGGACCGTCTTTCAAGAACCGGGCAGGACAGAGCCCCGGCAATCCATTCAGCATAGCGCCTGGTAGATCCATATTTTGATTCATATATTACAATTGTCTGATTCATAATAACCTCCGGATCATATGATGTAAAATATAACAATACGTTGAAAAGTATAAAATGTCACAGTTGTAACATTTTCATTTCTATAGTATACTAAAGCAATATAAGAAATCAATAACAGGATGGAAAGTGCTACATAATCGCTTTTTTGTGACAGTTTGGAGAATGGTGGTATGAATGGACATCAGAGACAACAGGAGATATCCAGGCATATGATAGAAGATGCTTTCTTCATGTTGCTGGGCAGAGAACCATATGAAAGAATTACCGTGTCAGAGATTGCCGATAAGGCAGAAGTCTCCAGGAGGACATTTTACCGTCTGTACGGTGGAAAGGAAGAAGTCCTGAGAAACTGGCTGGAACGACTTTGTGAAGAATACCGGACAGGATATCCGGCACTTGAAAAGTATGATATCCGGCAGATATCCATGGACTATTTTCAATTCTGGTACAGGCACCGGGAACGACTTCTTCTGATGCACAAAAATGGACTTGGACTCTATATTCTGTATTATGCAACGGGGCATCTGTCTCACAGAGTGATGGAAAAGCGAATCGGAGAGGAACGGGCAGGAAGCAGATCGCAGGCAGAATATTTTATGGAGTATTCTGCAGGTGGATTCGGAAATCTTCTGTTCCGGTGGCTGGAGACCGGGATGAAGGAAAGTCCGCAGGAATACGCAGTTTCTGTGAGCAATTCCATATGCAGGATTCTATCGCCTTCCGTGGAGACCTGAGGGAATGGTCTATGCTTACATTCAAATAAAATTATATAATATTGAGAGGTACAATTATGAAAAAAAGAGATTCATTCAGCTCGAGATGGGGGTTTATCCTTGCCTGTATCGGGTCAGCAGTAGGAATGGGAAATATCTGGATGTTTCCGACCAGAGTGTCATTATATGGGGGAGGATCCTTTATTATTCCCTATTTTATCTTTGTAATCCTGATCGGATCAACCGGAATCATTGGAGAGATGAGTTTCGGAAGAGCCACAAGATCCGGTCCGGTGGATGCATTTGGATATGCGTGTGAAAGGAAGGGGAATCGGAAAATAGGCGAAGCCATCGGTCTGATTCCGGTTCTGGGATCACTTGCAATGGCGATCGGATACACGGTCGTGCTTGGATGGATCCTGAAGTATGCGGTTGGAACATTTACAGGTACAACACTTGCTGCGAATGACGTGGAAGGATTTGGAGCGGCGTTTGGAGGTATGGCTTCCGCATTCGGAAATAATGGATGGCTGCTGGGAGCTCTGGTTCTGGCTGTATTGATTCTGATGCTGGGTGTGAAAAGCGGGATTGAAAAAGCCAATAAAGTCATGATGCCGGTGTTTTTCATTCTGTTTCTGATACTGGGAATCTATGTCTTTTTTCAGCCGGGAGCAAGTGAAGGATATCGATATATTTTCCGTGTGGATCCAAAAGCGCTTGCGGATCCGACCACCTGGATCTTTGCGCTTGGGCAGGCATTTTTCTCCCTGTCAATTGCCGGAAACGGAACGCTGATCTATGGATCCTATCTGTCTGATGAGGAGAATATTCCTGCATCCGCAGGGCGTGTGGCATTCTTTGATACTCTGGCGGCACTTCTCGCAGCGCTGGTGATCATACCGGCGATGGCAACAACCGGAAGCCAGCTGAATCAGGGGGGACCGGGACTGATGTTTATCTTCCTGCCCAATCTGTTCAAATCCATGCCGGGCGGACATGTGGTTGCGATTATATTCTTTGTGGCAGTGTTGTTTGCGGGAATGTCTTCCCTGATCAATCTTTATGAGGCACCAATTGCGACTGTACAGGAAAAGTTCGGCCTCGGACGGGTGCAAGCATGTGCGCTTACGGGTGTTTTCAGCGCTGTTGTGGCAGTCTGCATTCAGGGGATCGTGTCCGGATGGATGGATGTACTGTCCATCTACATCTGCCCGCTGGGAGCAGGACTTGCTGCGATCATGTTCTTCTGGATCTGCGGTAAGGAATATGTAGAAGAACAGGTAAATAAAGGACGGGAAAAGAAAATAAGCAGCAAGGTCTATTATGTAAGCAAATATCTGTTTTGTCCGATCTGTTTTCTGGTTCTGATTCTGGGAATTGTGATGGGCGGAATCGGCTAAATTATAAAAAAGTATTTTAAAAAGTCATATTTTTTGTGGAAAATACATCTTGAAATTGACACATACGATCTATATAATGAATAAAGTTTTTTTGACAGGACTGTCGCAAATGAATTAAATTTGCGACAGTCCTGTCATATGCCAAAAATCTTTTGAAGTTGGAGGATATACAGATGCACAATGATATGACAACAGGCAACCCGACAAAGATTATATTGAACTTTACATTTCCGATTCTGGTCGGAAATATATTTCAGCAGTTATATAGTATGGTGGATACCGTAATAGTTGGTAAATTTGTCGGCAATACGGCTCTTGCGGCAGTTGGATCCTGTGGAACGCTGATGTTTCTGATTCTTGGATTTCTGATGGGACTGACTGCAGGATTCACCGTAATTACGGCACAGCACTTCGGGGCAGGAAATATGCGGGCGGTGCGCCAGTCTGTGGTATCAGCGGCCATTCTCTCTGCAATCATCTCAGTCGTTCTCACATTTTTAAGTATGATATTGATGAAGAAGATCCTGTGCTGGATGAATACACCGGCCGACATGTATGATCAGGCCTACAGCTATATCATGATCATCTGTGGAGGAATTGTGGCACAGGTACTTTATAATCTTCTTTCCAGTCTTTTAAGGGCGGTGGGAGACAGTAAGCGACCTTTGTATTTTCTTATCCTGGCAGCACTGTTAAACATGATCCTGGATCTTCTCTTTATCATTGTATTTCAGATGGGCGCGGCAGGGGCTGCATATGCGACTGTGATCTCACAGGGGATATCCGGAATTCTGTGTCTGATCTATATTGTAAAGAAGGTTCCGATTCTGCATCCGGGGAAGGAAGAATGGAAAATGAACTGGAATCTGGCAAAATGGCAGATGGGAATCGGTCTTCCGATGGCATTCCAGTACTCTATCACAGCGATTGGAACGATTGTTGTTCAGTCTGCACTGAATCTGCTCGGATCTGTGGCAGTTGCAGGGTTCTCAGCCGCCAACAAGATTGAGCAGGTATTTACACAGGCATATATTGCCATTGGAACCACAATGGCGACTTATTGTGCACAGAACATGGGAGCACGGCGGGTAGAACGAGTCCGCGATGGATTTCGAAGTGCTGTATGGATCGGGATTGCATATTCTGTTGTGGCAGGTTCTGTTCTTGCTTTTGCCGGAAAATATATGACAGGATTATTTGTATCAGAGAATATCAGTCAGATCACCGGATATGTGGATATCTATCTGAAATGTATTGGAGGTTCTCTGATCTTCCTGACATTCGTCAATATATATCGGAATGGCATCCAGGGAATGGGATATGGTCTGCTGCCGATGACAGCAGGGATTGCAGAATTAATCGGAAGAAGTGTGGCAGCGATCGCAGCATCCCGCGTTGGAAGCTATACCGGAATTTGTCTGGCCAGTCCGACGGCATGGATACTCGCAGGAGGTCTTCTTATCATCATGTATTGTGGGATTATGAAAAATGTCACGAAAAAAACAGAAGATAATTCCGGAGTTCACAGGTAAGATATTCCCTTTTTCGTTTTCCTGTGATATAATTTATAATAATTATGCAAAGAAAGCATAGAACATACAATTAAGGAGCATGAACTTATGAAAAGAGTATTGTTGAAACTCAGCGGGGAAGCTCTCGCAGGAGATAAAAAGACCGGATTTGATGAAGCAACCTGTATGGGCGTAGCAAAGCAGGTAAAGCAGTTGGTAGATGATGGAATTCAGGTTGCGATTGTGACCGGAGGAGGCAATTTCTGGAGGGGAAGAACCAGTGAGACGATTGACCGTGTAAAAGCAGATCAGATCGGCATGCTGGCGACGGTCATGAACTGTATCTACGTGTCCGATATCTTTCGTTATGCAGGAATGAAGACAGAAGTATTTACGCCGTTTGTATGCGGAGCATTTACGACTCTGTTTTCCAAGGACGCTGCAGTAGAAGCGCTGAATGAGGGAAAGGTCATCTTCTTCGCCGGAGGAACCGGACATCCGTATTTTTCTACGGATACAGGAGCAGTTCTTCGTGCGATTGAGATTGAGGCAGATGCAATGCTTCTGGCAAAGGCGATTGACGGAATCTATGACAGTGATCCGAAGGTAAATCCGCAGGCGAAAAAGTATGATGAGATCTCAATTCAGGAGATCATCGACAAAAAGTTGATGGCGGTTGATCTTACCGCGTCGATCATGTGCCTGGAGAATAAGATGCCGATGCTGGTGTTCGGACTGAATGAAGAGAACAGCATTGTAGAAACTATGAAGGGAACATTTACGGGAACAAAAGTGACCGTATCATAAATGAGGAGGAAAAACTATGAATGCAAGACTGAATGTTTATGAAGAAAAGATGAAAAAGACGCTGGGGAATCTTGACGGAGAGCTCAGTGCAATCCGTGCCGGACGTGCCAATCCGAATGTATTGAACAAGATTGTTGTAGATTATTATGGAACACCGACTCCGATTCAGCAGGTTGCGAATGTATCCGTTCCGGAAGCACGTATGATCCAGATCCAGCCATGGGAGAAGAAGATGCTGAAGGTCATTGAAAAAGCAATTCAGGTATCTGATCTTGGAATCAATCCGACCAATGATGGTTCTACGATCCGTCTTGTTTTTCCGGAACTTACAGAGGAGCGAAGAAAAGAGCTGGTAAAGGATGTTAAGAAAAAAGGAGAGGCTGCAAAGGTTGCAATCCGTAACATCCGCCGTGACGGAATTGACGCAGTAAAGAAACTGAAAGGTTCTGAAGTATCTGAAGATGAGATCAAGGATATGGAAGATGATCTTCAGAAGATGACAGACAAATATGTAAAAGAGATTGATAAGTCAGTGGAGAAGAAGTCCAAAGAAGTAATGACAGTATAAGTAAGATGAGGGCAGCCCAGGGTGACTGGGGCTGTCCTTACGTTATAGAAGGAGATTAGACAATATGAATGTACCGCAGCATGTTGCGATTATCTTGGATGGAAACGGGCGTTGGGCCAGAGCGAAGGGAATGCCGCGTAATTATGGTCATGCACAGGGAAGCAAGAATGTAGAACGTATCTGCGAGGAAGCATGGCGCATGGGGATCAAGTATCTGACGGTATATGCATTTTCTACAGAGAACTGGAACCGTCCGAAGGATGAAGTGGATGCACTGATGTCGCTTTTGAGAAATTATATGAAGACTTGCCTGAAAACGGCTGCAAAG
The DNA here is from genome assembly GCF_039832105.1 of Dorea sp. YH-dor226. Lineage (NCBI taxonomy): Bacteria > Bacillati > Bacillota > Clostridia > Lachnospirales > Lachnospiraceae > Dorea > Dorea sp. YH-dor226. The sequence continues at coordinate 102,481 of NZ_JBDOHS010000009.1, forward strand.
AATGACATGAAGGTGCGTGTGATCGGGGATATATCAAGATTAGATGAGGATATCAGAAAACGGATTCTGGAGCTTGAGGAGGCGACAAAGGAGAATGGCGGCCTGAATTTTCAGATTGCCATTAATTATGGAAGCAGAGATGAGATCCTTCGCGCAGTCCGCAGGATTGCAGATGATTGCATTGCCGGAAAGATAAAGACAGAAGCGATTGATGAAGAGATCTTTGAACATTATCTGGATACGCATGATATACCGGATCCGGATCTTATGATCCGAACCAGCGGAGAACTCCGACTTTCCAATTATCTGTTATGGCAGCTGGCATATACAGAATTCTATTTTACAGACGTTCCGTGGCCTGATTTCACGAAAGAAGAGCTGTTAAAGGCGATTGAGCAGTATAACGCCAGAGATCGAAGGTACGGAGGCGTAAAGGAGGAAAAACAGAATGTTTAAGACAAGATTGTTAAGCGGAATTGTGCTTGTAATTGTACTGATTCTTACGGTCGGAAACGGTGGGGGACTGTTGTTTGGATTCCTGGCTCTGATCAGTCTGATCGGGTTATCAGAATTATACAAGGTTGTGGGAGTGCACAATAAACTGCCGGGACTGACAGGATATCTTGCGGCAGTCGTTTATTATGCTCTGGTGATTAGTTCGCATATGGAATATGTAACCCTGCTCACCATTCTTTTCCTTGTAGTTGTTATGGCAGTGTATGTATTTACATTTCCGACATACAGAGCAGAGCAGGTTATGACGGTGTTCTTTGGGCTGTTTTACGTGGCGGTTATGCTTTCTTACGTATATCAGACGAGAATGCTTGCGGATGGGGCGGTTGTTGTGTGGCTGATCTTTTTAAGCTCCTGGGGATGTGATACCTGTGCATATTGTGTGGGTATGCTGATCGGAAAGCATAAGATGGCGCCGAAGCTCAGTCCGAAAAAGTCGGTAGAAGGCGGAATCGGAGGAGTAGTCGGAGCTGCACTCCTTGGTGCACTTTTTGCTCTGGCAGCCAATCATTGGGCAGGTGCAGATGCCAATGTGCTGCATTATGCGATCATCTGCGGAGTCGGCGGCATGATCTCTCAGGTCGGAGATCTGGCTGCTTCTGCAATTAAAAGAAATCATGAGATTAAAGATTATGGTAAGCTGATTCCGGGACATGGCGGTATTCTGGATCGTTTTGACAGTGTAATATTTACGGCACCTGTCATCTATTATCTGGCAACATTCCTTGCCGGAACATTGTAATCTTATATGAAAGCATTCATGAAAGAGGTAGAATATGAAGAAAATAGCGATATTAGGTTCGACGGGTTCGATAGGGACTCAGACGCTTGAGGTGGCCCGGGAGAATGGAGATATCGAAGTGCTCGGACTTGCAGCCGGAAGTAATATCCGACTTCTGGAAGAGCAGATCCGGGAATTTCATCCGAGGCTTGTGGCTGTGTGGTCTGAGGATAAAGCACAGGAGCTGAGAGTAAAGATTGCAGATACGGATACAAAGGTTGTGTCCGGTATGGAGGGGCTTCTGGATGTATCAACCATGTCCGGAACGGAAATACTGGTAACAGCAGTGGTCGGAATGATCGGAATCCGTCCGACGATTGAAGCGATCAATGCAGGAAAAGATATTGCGCTTGCCAACAAAGAGACGCTGGTAACAGCCGGACATCTGATCATGCCTCTGGCGAAGGAAAAAGGAGTATCCATTCTGCCGGTGGACAGTGAACACAGTGCAATATTTCAGTCCCTGCAGGGAAATGAACAGAAAGCTATTCACAAGATTCTTCTTACTGCTTCCGGCGGACCGTTCCGTGGAAGAAAGGCAGAGGAGCTGTTGGAGATCAAAGTGGAAGATGCGCTGAAGCATCCGAACTGGTCCATGGGTCAGAAGATTACGATTGATTCTTCCACGATGATCAATAAAGGATTGGAAGTAATCGAGGCAAAATGGCTGTTTGGTGTAGACGTGGATCAGGTACAGGTTGTAGTGCAGCCACAGAGTATCATTCATTCGATGGTTGAATATGTGGATGGAGCTATTATGGCAGAGCTTGGGACTCCGGACATGAAGCTTCCGATTCAGTATGCGCTGTATTATCCGGAGAGAAGATATCTTCCGGGAGAACGTGTTGACTTCTGGAGTCTTGGAAAGCTGGAGTTTGAGAAACCGGATATGGAGACTTTCTATGGATTGAAGCTTGCATATGAGGCTGGCAGAACAGGAGGAAGCCTTCCGACTGTTTTCAATGCGGCAAATGAACTGGCAGTCAGCCAGTTCCTGAAACGGGAAATCAAATATCTGGAAATCATGGAAATCATAGAAGACTGTATGAAGGCTCATAAAAATATAGATAACCCGACTCTGGAACAGATTCTGGAGACCGAGGCGGCAACCTATGAGAGAATCAACAGCAGGAGGTAAGGAATAATTTGGGTATTATATTGGCAATATTAATCTTCAGTTTCATTGTGTTCTTTCATGAACTGGGACATTTTCTGCTTGCAAAAAAGAATGGAATCGATGTAGATGAATTTGCAATTGGCATGGGACCTGCAATCTATTCCAGAGAATACAAAGGAACGAAGTATTCTGTCAGGATTCTTCCGATCGGTGGATTCTGTGCAATGGGAGAGGATGAGGAAGCAACAGATTCTCCGAACAATTTTAACAATAAGTCTGTGTGGGCAAGAATCTCAGTGATCGCTGCAGGCCCTGTTTTTAATTTCATTCTGGCGCTGGTTTTTTCCGTGATACTTACTGCGATGATCGGATATGACAAACCTGTGGTCAGTGAAGTGGAGAGTGGCTATCCGGTTGCGGAGGCAGGAATGCAGGCCGGTGACAGGATTGTCCGGATGGGCAGCAAAAAGATCAATCTCTTCCGGGAGGTGAACTTCTATAATCAGTTCCATCAGGGAGAGGATGTGGAAGTCACGTTTATCCGTGACGGAGAGAAGATGACGGTAACATTGACACCAAAGATGGACGAAGAACGGGGATATACCAGAATTGGTGTTACAAGTTCCGGTTACTTCAAAGCCAATCCGGTTACGGCAGTTCAATACGGCGCTTATCAGGTGAAGTTCTGGATATGTACGACGCTGGACAGCCTGAAAATGCTGATCACGGGGCAGATTGGTGCGGACCAGTTGTCCGGGCCTGTCGGAATCGTAAATGTGGTGGATGATACCTATCAGGAGAGCAAGTCTTACGGAACCTTTGTGGTACTGGCAGAGCTTTTGAATATTGCGATTCTGTTGTCCGCGAATCTGGGTGTCATGAACCTGCTGCCGCTTCCGGCTCTTGATGGAGGAAGGCTGGTATTTCTGGCAGTAGAAGCTGTGAGAAGAAAGAGAATACCACCGGAAAAAGAAGGGTATGTACATCTGGTCGGAATTGTGCTGCTGATGGTGCTGATGGTGTTTGTAATGTATAACGATATACGCCGAATATTTATGTAACAGAAGATGTGATATCCGATGGCCGGGATGGTTCCGGTTATCGGATATATCTTTTTTATGGTTATGAAAGGAAGAGAGAATGAAACAAGATAAGAAATCAATTATATATCTTCATGTGGCGGTAATGCTGTTTGGACTGTCAGGAGTAATCGGACAGTTTGTGGAAGTGCCGTCAGTGTTTGTTGCACTGGGGAGAGTCGTGTGTTCTTCGATACTTCTACTGTGTATGATTCTGATAAAAAAGGAAAAACTCCGATTGGACCAGCGGAAAGATTATCTGTTGATCATGGTGATCGGGGCAGTGCTTGCGATACACTGGACTACTTTTTTTCAGTCCATTCAGGTGTCTTCTGTGGCAATCGGAACAATCACGTTCTCTACATATCCGTTGTTTCTGACATTTCTTGAGCCGATCGTTTATCATGAGAAGATACGTAAAGAGAGTGTAATGGGAGCGGTTCTTCTTCTGGTCGGAGTGTTCATTACAATTCCGGAGTTTTCTCTTGAAAACCGAATGACGATGGGAATCATCTGGGGAATGATCTGCAGTGTCACTTATGCGATCCTGACATTGGCAAATCGTTACTTTGCGGTAAAATACGATGGGAAGCTGATCTGTTTCTATGAACAGGGAACGGCAGCGCTTGTACTTCTTCCGGTCGTATTTTTTGTCAGAATCCGCATGCGGATTCAGGACGCGGCAGGAATACTGTTTATCGGCTGTATCTGTACCGCATTTGCATATACACTGTTTGTATCGGCTCAGAAGAAAGTTAAGGCGCAGACGGCCGGATTGATCTCCGGTCTGGAAACAGTATACGGAATTGTGTATGCATTTTTGTTTCTGAGAGAGATCCCGACGATACGGGAGATCATCGGAGGAATGGTCATACTGGGAGTTGCCATGTATACAACTCTGGCCCGGAAGGAAGATACTCAGAATTGACGAAAACAGACAGGCAGTATATATTGGATATAAGAACATGATGTAAAAAGGGGAACGTTATGGAATCAGTACAGGAACAGGTAAGAAAAGATTATGGAAAGATTGCTCTGGGAGGGAATCAGGAAACCATTTTAAATGAAGTCGTTTCATCGGAAGAGATGTCAGCCAGTATCGGATATACGGCAGAAGAACTGGCGATGGCTCCGGAAGGTGCGAATATGGGACTTGGATGTGGCAATCCGCATCGGAAAGCGCATATTCAGACCGGAGAAGTGGTTCTGGATCTGGGGAGCGGTGCCGGTCTGGACTGTTTTATTGCCGGAAAAGCAGTTGGAAGAAGAGGACGGGTGATCGGCGTGGATATGACGCCGGAGATGTTGTCAAAATCCCGGAAAATAGCGAAGGAAAACCGGATCCGTAATGTAGAGTTTCGACTGGGAGAGATCGAGAATCTTCCTGTTGCAGATCATACAGCGGATGTATGCATATCCAACTGTGTCATCAATCTTTCAGATAACAAGCCGCGCGTATACCGGGAGATTTATCGTGCGCTCAAACCGGGAGGAAGAATCTCCATCTGTGATATTGTAATCATGAAAGAGCTTACGGAGGAGATGAAGGAAAGTGAAGAGATGCATTCCTGCTGAGTGTCCGGCGCTTCTTCGGTGGAAGAACTGGAAAATATTGTAAAAATGGCCGGATTTCAGGATGTGGAGATCACGACAAAGCATGTATCACAAGAATACGAGGAACGATGGGGACGGGAACTTTCTATTGGTGAATATATTATGTCTTCATCTGTTACGGCAAGGAAGACGCAGCAGGAAAAAAATGATTGACTTTACCAGGAGGTATCCGTTATGCAATACGAAGATGAGCAGGATTATATCATGCGTATGATCAAAGAATCAGTCCGTGTACTTGCCAGTCTGATATTGGGAAAGAAATATGTTCAGGTGACCCTTCCACCGGAAAATAAATATCAGGTATCCGGTTCGAAAGAACCGGAATGGAAGGAACTGACAGACAATGGGCATATCAATGAAGCGGAAAATAGTTTGCTTGAAAAGATCGACTATCAGAATCAGGCGGATGTGGAGGAAGCGTTGCTCTTTTATGAGTATGTCAGCAGGAAAGGGAATGATTTTCTGAAGCAATGTAATTATTCGGAAGAAGAGGTTCTGGAGGGATTAAAGAATCTTGCGAGGCGAAGTGGATATGCAGGAATTCTGGAGATGATAGAATGAGAGAAGGACAAAAGGATATGGATTTCGAAGCATTACTGAATGTAGTTCTGGATATCGGAAAAGAGATGGTAAAAAGCGGGGCAGAAACGAACCGTGCGGAAGACAGTATCTATCGAATGATGGAGAGTTACGGCACAGAACAGTGCAATGCTTTTGTGATCCAGAGTAATATACAGGCGACAATAAAACCGCCGGGAAAGCCTTATATTACACAGATTCGGAGGATACATAAGGTTGGGTTCAATTATGACCGTCTGGACTATCTGAACAATCTGTCCAGATATATCTGTCAGAATCAACCGTCAGTAAAAGAGATCAGAGAGAAATACAACGAAGTTATGAACCGAAAGCCTCAGCCGGTATATCTCGCATATCTTGCGGCGATTCTGGGAGGCGTTGGATTCGGTGTATATTTCGGATGTGATGTGGTGGATACTCTGGTCGGTATTGTAATCTGTGCTCTTGTAGAAGTATATTTTGGAAATATACTTGGGAAAAAGGAAGACAACCTTGCGGTATATAATATTATCGTCGCCTTTCTGTCGGCGGCTGCAGTTTTTCTGGTGGCCAGGTTCGGACTGGGGCATCATCCGGACAGAATCGTTCTGGGATTGAATATGGTACTGATCAGTGGTCTTGGCGTTACAAACGGGATTCGGGATGTGCTGGACCGGGCTTATCTTTCAGGAATACTGAACATTGCTCATGCGTGTCTTGGAGCAGTCGCGATTGCCTGTGGGACCGGGCTTGCAATGCTGTTGTTTGAAGGGGATATGTATGAAATGTATATTGCACCAAGCATTGCGGTACAGCTGATATCCTGTGGTGTGGCAAGTATGGGATTTGCACTGGTTTTTAAGGCGGCACTGTGGCAGTCTTTCTGGGCGGGAATCGGCGGCCTGATTAACTGTGGGTGCTATCTTCTGGTTCAGCATTATTATGAAAATGATATGGCAGCTGTACTTGCAGGAGCAACATTTGTGGCAGCTTATTCCTACATAATGTCCCGGGTTCACAAAGCACCGGCAACTATATTTCTTACCACGTCGATCATGCCCGTGATTCCGGGAGCAACCCTGTTCTACCTGATGCATGGGATCGTTCAGGCGGACTATGTGATGGCGAAGCAGCAGACGATTGCGCTCGGGCAGACGTGTGCGGCGATTGCATTTGGATTTCTGATTGTGGAGATCGCCACACGGTATGTGCGTGCAAAAAAAGTATAGAAGAAAATTGAAAAATCACTTGACCCTGACGTTGCGTCATACCTCATAATGTACTCACACGGGAGGAAGCAGGAGGAGAGGGAAAATGAGAACAGTACATGAAGTCAGTAAACTCACAGGTGTAAGTGTGCGCACACTTCATTATTATGATGCAATAGATCTGTTAAAACCGGCAAAGGTGACAGAAGCAGGCTATCGGCTGTATGACGATACAGCGCTTGGTCGTTTACAGAGTATATTACTGTTTCGGGAGCTTAGGTTCCCTCTGAAGGAGATCAGGGAGATACTGGACAGTCCAAATTTTAATCCGGCAGAAGCATTGGAACAGCAGATCACACTTCTGGAGCTGCAGAAGAAGCACATCGAAAAACTGATCGCATTTGCCCGTGAAATCCAGGAGAAAGGAGTCTATAAAATGGAGTTTGACGCTTTTGATAAAAGTGAATGGAACCAGTATGCCGAGGAAGTTAAGGAAAGATGGGGACAGACCAGAGCCTACGAAGAATGTGAGGAGAAAATGAAAGAAAAAACAGAGAATGAGGTCAGAGACACAGCAGATCAGATGATGGAGATCTTTGCGGAAATCGGAAAATTGCAGCATCTTTCACCTGAGGATAACCGTGTACAGGAAAAGATCGAAACATTACAGTCATTTATTTCAGAACATTATTATACCTGCACCAAGGAAATATTAAGCGGCCTGGGACAGATGTATGTCGGTGATGAGCGTATGAAGCGTAATATTGATAAAGCCGGCGGCGACGGAACCGCTGAATTTGCCGCTCAGGCAATCGAGATATTTGTACATTAGTAAACAGGAGGCAACCAGTAATTGCCTCCTGTTTACTTTGAAGGATTAAATGGAAGCATCTTTTCTTCTTCATCCAGCTGCTGCAGCCGTTCTTTTACCGCGTCCTCCAGAGCCAATCCTCTTTTATTCAAATCTTTGATATCTGTGATCGATATGCCGAGAAGGCGAAGAACCTTGATTCGTTCCAGTTGCCGCAGATCTTCTTCGGAATATTCCCGATAATTATTTTCATCGTTTCGATGAGGAGTCATAAGACCTTCTCTTTCATAATAACGGATGTTTGTTTTTTTGATGCCGGTTCGGGTTTCCAGTTCTTTTATCTTCATTGGAATTCACCTCTTTCATTGATGTTATGGACATTATATGGGGTGGAGTAACTGGAAGGTCAAGAGATTTTTCAAAAAAATAGCGTAAATTTTCTAAAATAGAAAACATGCGTAGATTTTTAGAGATAAGTCACAAAAATTTAGGTCGAAATCTATGCCAAACAGGAGTATAATATAAGCAATAGAAACATGAGATGAATATTTGCTCCATGCAAGGGAATCTCTAGGTGAAATAAAGGAGAGAAGCATTATGGAAATTAAAAAAATTACTGACAAAGAATTTGCACAATATGGACGTGTTCTCGATGCACATTATGATTTTAATGCAATCATCGAGACCATGGGCAATTATGAGATCCCGGAGGATGTAGTATATGTACCGTCTGTTCCGGAACTGGAGACCGGAAGAACTTCGATTGATATTAAGATGCGCTTCTTTGGGGAGATGCCGACACAGATCGGATATTGTATTGGAAAGAATACAAAACTGAATGCTCTGGAATATCACAGATCTTCTGAGATTGATATTGCAATTACAGATTTGATTCTTCTTCTTGGAAAACAGCAGGATATTGAGGATTTGTTTACATATGATACAAGCAAGGTAGAGGCATTTTTTGTCCCGGCCGGCGTTGGCGTAGAACTTTATGCGACCACTTTACATTATGCACCTTGTAATGCAGATGACAACGGTTTCAAATGTGTAGTAGCTCTGCCGAAAGATACGAATACAGACCTGATGACATGCCACAGTAGATCTTTTGACGACAAGTTGCTTTTTGCAAAGAACAAATGGCTGATCGCACATGAAGAAGCAAAGATCGAGGGTGCAGTCAATGGATTGGTAGGAGAGAACATCGATCTGGCAAAATAATGTGAGATATATGTTCTGTTTTTGTTCAAAATGACCTTTGAAAAATATTTTAAAAATATGATATAATCCATATACAACGAGTAGCATTCCCGCGTAAATCCAGTTGGGAATGCTGCTCTTTTTATTATGTGAAACGGAGGTTTTCGAATGAAACGTGTAAAAGCGGCATGTATATGTCAGACATTGCATTTTATGTTGAAAGAAGATGTGGGTCATGATTATGCTGTGGATCTTGTAAAGCATGAGGTAGAACAGTACAAAAAGGACTGGAGCGACATCATACACAGTATAAGATCATCGAAGAGACGGAACAGTCAGATGGATCTATTATGATAAAGATAATCAAACAGTATAATGCAAGTCCGGTTGGAAATTATCTGGACTAATAAGAAAGCGTGTAGCCTCTGGCGTAAATCCGGCAAAAGAGGATGCACGCTTTTTTTAGTGATAAAAAATGAAAAGAAGGTGAAACCAATGGAAACAAAATCAAATCAATTTTTAGGGGAGACAGAAATTGGCATATTAATGAGAAAATATGCGGTTCCCTGTATCATTTCGTTACTGGTAGGTGCATTGTATAATATCGTGGATCAGATCTTCATTGCCAATGCCAGTTATCTGGGTTCATATGGAAATGCGGCCAATACAGTGGTATTTCCACTGACGGTTGTTGCACTGGCCATTGCAGTTATGATTGGAGACGGATGCTGTGCATTTGTCAGTATCTCTCTGGGAAAAAAGGAAACAAAGACTGCAAAACAGAGTGTTGGAAATGCAGTTGTCATGCTGCTTGTCAGCAGTATTGTTCTGACTGTAATATATCTGATCTTTTCTGATCAGATTATCGCAATGTTTGGCGGAACCGTTAATGAAGAAACGTATCTGCATTCAAAAGAATATTTCTTCTATATTTCTCTTGGAATTATTACAATCAGTCGTGAGTTCGGAAGCGGAGGACGAACGATAGGAAAAAAAGTGGCAGAAAAACTGGAGATTCCTTGCTATGACAGCGAGTTAATTCATAAAATTGCTGTAGAAAGCGGATTTGCAGAAAAGTATATTGAGGATGCCGGTAAGTATGCACCGGGTGGATTCCTTTCTCCTGCATTTTCCAACCGGGCATTTGGTCCTACCAATGAAGATTATCTGTGGCAGATTCAATATAAGATCATAACAGAACTGGCAGAAAAGGGCCCCTGTGTAATCGTAGGAAGATGTGCGGATTATATTCTGCGTGATAAGGCCGATTGTCTGAAAGTGTTTATTCATGCAAGTATGGATTTTCGTGCAAAACGAATTGTTGAGATATATGGAGAGCAGGAGAAAACTCCGATGCAGCGTCTAAAGGAAAAGGACAAACGCCGCGCGGCTTATCATCGTTTTTACACGGATATGAAGTGGGGACACGCACAGAACTATCATATAACTCTGGACAGTGGAGAACTTGGAATTGATAAATGCGTGGAGATTCTTCAGAGTCTGTATTAAGAATCATGGATATGATCCAGAAGCCGGGAAGAAATCAGCAAAAAGGATTTCTTCCCGGCTTTATCAAAGTAATCAATATACTCATACTAACTCGGCAATTCTGGATACTCCAACGTAGATTTCGGATATCTTAAACCAGGTACGATAATCAACTTCTCCGGTCTGTGGCAGTCCAAAGACAGATTGAAATACCCGGACAGCTTCGGCGGTTGCAGGACCGTAGACGCCATCCATCGTAACCTTTGGAATTGCAGGGTAAGCACCGGCGATGACATTGAGCTGTTCCTGCATCTGGCGGACTTTCTGACCGGAAGAGCCGATCTCAAGGGTATAACCCGGCCAGGAGGAAGGGATGCCGGAGATGGCTTCTGCTGTGTTGATGTACATATCATCCCCATAATAATAGCGAAGGATCTCAATCGGGGAATATCCCTGTTCTCCAAGAGACAGACTGCCCCATTGGGTCATCCAGTTCGGACACTGTACCTGTCTTCCGTCACAGTACTGGGTCAGAATTGGCTGGCGCACATTGGGACGGGACAGATAATCTGCAAATAATTCATCCACGATCAGTGAGATCGTGTCATAGATGTTGCGCTCCGGAATCCACTTGTGATCGAATGCAGTAGAGGATGTGATCGTAAAGTCGTAGCCTTTGTTTCGGTACCACTCCGTATACACACGGTTCAGAGTAAAAGACATGATCGCCAGAACATTTGCCCGAATAGTATCAGCAGGCCATGTGGCGTAAATCTCGCTGGAAGCAACATTTTTAATATAGTCCTTGTATTTCACATAATAATTGCGGGCAGTCGTATCACGGGGGCTTCCGTCGTGAACGACGATGTATTCCGGGACAACGACACGGCTTAATACGATCTCGCCGGTTTCTGTAGTTGGTTTGATCTCTTCTTCGGGTATTTTTGCCGGATAAGTTCCATATAATGTATGTGCAGGAATCACAAAGACGCTTTCTGAAGGTTCAGGAGTGTCCATTGGTCTGAGAGAAATATTCTGAATTGCTGTAATGGTTGGAAGAATCTCTGTTCCTGCAATACTGACCGGTTCATATCCGGGGGCAGAGACATTTAGCGTATATTCGGCATAAGGCTGTTCTTCACTGCGGGAATCCAGACTGTAGTCGAGGGGAGGAGCATCCAGTTCAATGGTCTCGGTCTGCCCGGAGGAATCTGTCTTAAGCTGTTCGATCGGACTGTCAGGGACTCCGGTATAAGAGATAGAGATGGAGGCGCCGGACACGGGGTAGGCAGTGATGTCAGATGTTATATTGATCTGCAGCCGCCCCTTGTCGGGAGTATCCTGCGCGGTGGCGTTGAAAGCGTTCATATATTACCTCATGAAAAATCTGTCACTTATATAATATGAAGGGGAAATGAATTGGTTACATTAGCTGAAGTGTGCTCCCTGTCATTTATAAAACTTGTATAATTGTATGAAAAAAGGTATAATAATTCATCATAATACATATGGGGGAAGCTATGAATAAGAAGAAAAAACGAGGCTGTCTGATGCGTTTCCTGTCGGGTATTCTGACTGTGTTATGTCTGATTCTCGCCGTTCTTTGTATCAGAACAGCGGGAAGTGAAGGCATTTCCTGGATTCGGGAGCAGTTGTTCGGGAGTGAGATTGTATATCAGGAGGTTCGGGTCGGCCAGGAAGAACTGGAAGGAAAGTATTACTATCAGCAGATTGCGGAGGAAGAACGACAGGCGTATCAGGAGATTCTGCAGGGAGTAAGAGATCATATCGATGCGATCTGTATTCATGCTTCGAAAGCAGACCGGGCCAATGCGCTGTTCCAATATGTGATGAAAGATTTTCCGGAGATCTTCTGGTGTGATGGTACAACGACGGCTACAGCATATGACGGAAATGAAATGTATACAATACTGGAACCGGGATATCTGTACGATGAACAGAAAAAGTCTGAGATGGAACAGGAGATTCAGATGGCAGCGGATCAGTGCCTGTCAGGAGTGCCTGAGGGAGCAGATGATTATCAGAAGATTCTGTATGTATACGAGTATATTGTTAATCTGGTGGATTACGATATGAATGCTTCTGACAACCAGAATATCTACAGTGTATTTGTCAATCATCGTTCTGTATGTGCGGGATATTCGAAAGCAACACAGTATCTTCTGGAGCGTATGGGAGTATTTTGTACTTATGTAACCGGAACTACAAAAGAAGGTCAGACGCATGCGTGGAATCTCGTTCTCTGCAATGGGGATTATTATTATGTGGATACAACCTGGGGGGATCCGGTATTCCAGGAGTCGGAAGGGGAAGATACTGCTGCCTGGCAGGGCAACGTAAGTTATGATTATATGTGTTGTGATGATACACAGATCTCCGGCACACATATCCCGGATACTGATGCAGCACTTCCGGCATGTACAAAGATGGATTATAATTATTATGTGGTAAATGGACTGTACTATACGGAATATAATCGTGATGCGGTGCTGGAGAAAATGAATGAGACCATCCGTGCAGGCGCAAATCCTACGGTAATCAAGTTTGCAGATCATGATCTCTATGCATCTGCGCATGACGATATTTTCCAGAATCTGATCAAAAGTGCGGCGCAGAATCTTGCGTCATATTATGGACTGAGTGAGGTCAGATATCAGTATATGGATGATCCGGATTTAAATAAAATTATGATAATCTGGCAATATCAATAAGTAGACGAATACAGAGAGATTATGTAAAGGCACTATGCATAAAAATAAATAAAAATGAAAAATCCACGTTGAAAAACATCATATTTTGTAGTATAATTTTTACAATTTGTGAAGACAAAGATTGTCGATGACTCATTATATTAACAAGGCAGTTGTGTGTACTTGCACAAACTGTCTTTTTCTCTGTAAAAAAGAATGTTTTATTATGGGATGCATGAAAATGTCACACAAAAGTAAAAGAACAGGAAGGGAAAAGGTGAATATATGAAAGCATTTCTTATATTGGAAGACGGAACCGTCTTTACCGGAACCAGTATCGGTTCGACAAAAGACATGATTAGCGAGATAGTGTTTAATACTTCAATGACAGGTTATCTTGAGGTGTTAACCGACCCTTCTTATGCGGGACAGGCCGTAGTTATGACCTATCCATTGATTGGAAATTATGGCATTACACCGGATATGGAGTCAAAAAAAGCATGGCCGGATGGTTACATTGTAAGAGAACTGTCCAGAATGCCAAGTAACTTCCGATGCGAGGGTACGATTCAGGACTTCCTTGAGAAGCAGGATATTCCGGGAATCGCAGGAATTGACACACGTGCACTTACGAAGATCCTTCGTGAAAAGGGTACGATGAATGGAATGATCACAACAAATGAGAATTATGATCTGAATGAGATTATTCCAAAGTTAAAAGCTTATGTAGTAGGAGATGTAGTTTCCAAGGTTACATGTGATGAAAAATATGTCTTAAAAGGCGATGGACCGAAGGTGGCTCTTATGGACTTCGGAGCAAAGAATAACATTGCCCGATCTTTAAATAAACGCGGATGTGAGGTGACGGTCTATCCGGCAGACACAAAAGCGGAAGAAATCATAGCATCTGATCCGGACGGAATCATGTTGTCAAACGGACCCGGAGATCCGGCAACATGCGTATCTATTATCGAAGAAATCAGGAAGTTATACAATACAGACATACCGATTTTTGCAATCTGTCTCGGACATCAGCTGATGGCTCTTGCCAATGGCGGAAAGACATACAAGCTGAAGTATGGACACCGTGGAGGCAATCATCCGGTAAAGGATCTCAGTAATAACCGGGTATACATCTCTTCACAGAACCATGGATATGCAGTAGATGCGTCTTCTCTGGATCCTTCTGTAGCGACCGAAGCGTTTATCAATGTCAATGATAAGACGAATGAGGGACTGGCATATGCAGGAAAGAACATATTTACGGTTCAGTTCCATCCGGAAGCATGTCCCGGACCGCAGGATTCCGGTTACCTGTTTGACAGATTTATGGATATGATGAAAGGAGCAGAATAATGCCAAGAAATAAAGATATCAAAAAAGTATTAGTGATTGGCTCCGGTCCTATTATCATCGGGCAGGCAGCAGAATTTGACTATGCAGGTACACAGGCCTGCCGTTCGCTGAAGGAAGAAGGACTGGAGGTAGTGCTTCTGAATTCAAATCCGGCTACGATCATGACGGATAAGGATATTGCGGACAGAGTATATATTGAACCACTGACTGTGGAAGTTGTGGAACAGCTGATCCTGAAGGAACAGCCGGACAGTGTGCTTCCGACACTGGGCGGGCAGGCCGGACTGAACCTTGCGATGGAGCTTGAAGAAGCAGGCTTTCTGAAGGAACATGGCGTGCGCCTGATCGGTACTACGTCCGAAACGATCAAAAAAGCAGAAGACCGACTGGAATTTAAGGCAACGATGGAAAAGATCGGAGAGCCATGTGCGGCATCTCTGGTTGTAGAGGATGTAGAGACTGGCGTGAAATTTGCAGAAGAGATCGGATATCCGGTCGTTCTTCGTCCGGCTTATACGCTGGGCGGAAGCGGCGGTGGTATCGCGCATGACAGAGTACAGCTGGTGGAGATCCTGGAAAACGGACTTCGTCTTTCCCGTGTGGGACAGGTTCTGGTAGAACGTTGTATCGCAGGATGGAAAGAGATTGAGTATGAGGTGATGCGTGACAGTGCCGGCAACTGTATCACCGTATGTAATATGGAGAATATTGATCCTGTCGGTGTGCATACCGGTGACAGTATCGTTGTGGCTCCTTCTCAGACACTGGGCGACAAGGAGTATCAGATGCTGCGTACCTCTGCGCTGAATATCATCAGTGAACTGAATATTACCGGAGGATGTAATGTACAGTATGCACTTCATCCGGAGACGTTTGAATACTGTGTTATTGAGGTAAATCCGCGTGTCAGCCGTTCTTCTGCGCTGGCATCCAAAGCGACCGGTTATCCGATTGCCAAGGTTGCTGCAAAGATTGCGCTTGGATATACACTGGATGAGATCCAGAATGCCGTTACAAAGAAGACATATGCAAGTTTTGAGCCTATGCTTGATTACTGCGTAGTCAAGATTCCAAGACTTCCGTTTGATAAATTTATCAGTGCAAAGCGTACACTGACGACACAGATGAAAGCAACCGGAGAGGTTATGAGCATCTGTGATAACTTTGAGGGAGCACTGATGAAAGCAATCCGTTCTCTGGAGCAGCATGTGGACAGTTTAATGTCCTATGATTTCTCTTACCTGAAAGGCGATGATCTGCTGGAAGAACTGAAGGTTGTAGATGATCGACGGATCTGGAAGATTGCAGAAGCAATCCGTCAGGGTATCAGCTATGAGGATATTCACGCGATTACGAAGATTGATCAATGGTTTATCGACAAGATTGCGATTCTCGTGGAGATGGAGCAGACATTAAAGACACGTTCATTAAATGCGGAAATATTAAAAGAAGCAAAACGTATGGAATTCCCGGACAATGTCATCGCAGCACTGACCGGCAATACAGAGCGTCAGATTCATGATATGCGTCATGAATACGGGATTACTGCTTCCTATAAGATGGTAGATACCTGTGCGGCAGAATTTGCGGCAGAGACTCCTTATTATTACTCAGTATTCGGAAGTGAAAATGAAGTAGAAGAGACCTCAGGAAAGAAAAAAGTACTGGTACTTGGCTCCGGACCGATCCGTATCGGACAGGGAATCGAGTTTGACTTCTGTTCCGTACATTGTACCTGGGCATTTGCAAAGGAAGGTTATGAGACGATTATTGTGAATAACAATCCTGAGACGGTAAGTACGGACTTTGATATTGCGGATAAGCTGTATTTTGAGCCGTTGACTCCGGAGGATGTGGAAAGCATCGTTGATCTGGAAAAACCGGACGGCGCTGTGGTGCAGTTTGGTGGACAGACTGCAATCAAACTGACCGAATCTCTGATGAAGATGGGAGTTCCGATCCTTGGAACTTCTGCAGAAAATGTGGATGCTGCAGAAGACCGTGAACTGTTTGATGCGATCCTTGAAAAATGTGGTATCCCGAGACCGACAGGCGGTACGGTATTTACAGCAGAAGAGGCCAAGGAAGTAGCTAACAGACTGGGATATCCGGTACTGGTAAGACCGTCTTACGTACTCGGCGGTCAGGGCATGCAGATCGCAATCAATGATCATGATATCGATGAGTTCATAGGAATTATCAACCGGATTGCACAGGATCATCCGATTCTGGTTGATAAGTACCTGCAGGGTAAGGAGATTGAGGTTGACGCGGTATGTGACGGAGAAGATATCCTGATTCCGGGTATTATGGAGCATATTGAGCGTGCCGGAATCCACTCCGGTGACAGTATATCTGTATATCCTGCCCAGAGTATTTCAGAAAAGACCAAGAAAACGATTGAAGATTATACCAGAAAGCTGGCACAGTCTCTGCATGTCATCGGACTGATTAATATTCAGTTCATCGTATGTGGAGAGGATGTATATGTGATCGAGGTAAATCCGCGTTCCAGCCGTACGGTTCCGTATATCAGTAAAGTGACGGGCATCCCGATCGTTCCGCTGGCAACAAAGGTAATTATTGGACATAAGATCAGGGAACTTGGTTATACACCGGGATTACAGCCGGAAGCAGATTATTTTGCAATCAAGATGCCGGTATTCTCATTTGAGAAGATCCGTGGTGCTGATATCAGCCTCGGACCGGAGATGAAGTCAACCGGTGAGTGCCTGGGAATTGCAAAGACCTTTGATGAGGCATTGTATAAGGCATTTATCGGTGCCGGAATCAAGCTTCCTAAGTTTAAAAATATGATCATGACAGTCCGTGATGCTGACAAAGAAGAAGCGGTTGAGATCGGTCGCAGATTCGAGAAGATCGGATACAAGATCTTTGCGACTGCGGGAACTGCAGAGGCATTAAAAGCAGGTGGAGTGAAGGTGATGAAGATCAATAAGATTGAACAGGAATCTCCAAACCTGATGGATCTGATTCTTGGACACAAGATCGATCTGGTAATTGATACGCCGCCGCAGGGAGCAGACCATTCCAGAGACGGATTTATCATCCGGAGAAATGCGATCGAGACGGGTGTGAATGTACTGACGGCAATCGATACTGCTCAGGCGCTCATCACCAGTCTGGAGAATACAGATATTCAAAAACTGACGCTTGTAGATATAGCAACAATATAGAACGAACCTGTGTGGGAAAGTGGAGCTGTGAGAATTGAGGAAACTTGATTTTCACAGCTTTTTTTGTGCATCCGGGGAATTCCGGGACTGTATCTGAGAAAAAGCAATAAAAAAGTTGACAACTTCAAAATAGTATGATATGATACCAACCGTTGTACATGTAACAATTTTGTAATAATTGTAATAAAGTTGAAAAAAGTGAATATACTTTATTAAAACAATGTTAATTCATTGCAACAAACAGGAGGGTATAAATAATATGATAAGACGTAGGAGACTGAGTAAGATGTTCATGCTGTATTCAGCATGTGCAGTCATGGCAGCGGGATTTACCAGCCACGCAGCCTCTATGCAGCCGGAAGTGAAAGTTGTAGAGACTCAGGAGGGAGTAGAGTCTGCACAGCAGGTCACTGTGATGCAGTCCGTATCAGAAGAAATTGTGAAGGTGACAGCGGAATCTGTGGAAGCTCAGCAGCAGAAGATTGCAGAAGATATAGCCAGAAAAGAACAGGAAGCAAAAGAACAGGCAGAGCGGGAAGCATATATCCGTGCCAACCAGGAGCTTCTTGCATCGATTATTTACTGCGAAGCAGGCAATCAGCCATATGAAGGACAGGTTGCCGTCGGGGCAGTTGTTATGAACCGGGTAAACAGTGGAGCGTATCCCAATACGATCGAAGGTGTGATCTACCAGTCAGGACAGTTTGGTCCGGCCGCTACAGGGTGGCTGAATCAGGTGAGAAATTCCGGCTGTTACACAGCAAGCTGCATGCAGGCTGCTGTAGATGCACTGAACGGTGTGAACCCGATCGGCGGATGTCTGTATTTTGATCAGGGAGGCTGTGGCACGAAGATCGGTGCACATTATTTCCATTAAAAGAACGATATCTCGGCATACATGACAGAATGCAGAGATGAAGTGTTTCGATTTGACAAACAATATAGAAATGTATAGTATGAAAGAGCAGAGACCTGTTATGGTTTACTGCTGAATCTGACCAACGTGCCGTTATTTCTGAATTGTACGATCGTTACAGTGGCGGTATTTGCAGTCTTCTATGCAATTGTCTACAGTCTGACCGCCAGAGAATATTATAAGATAGTAAATTAACGACAGTTGACAAGTCCGGTGGTTTGGTTGTATTGTTTTCTTAGATGAAACTTCCTGACATACAATAGAAATGTAGAGTGTGGAGGATGGATTTGAATACAAGGAGGAGATATGATATGACAAAGGCCGGAGAAAGAGAATTAGTAAAGATAGAACACGTAAACGGAGGGGCAGGATTTATTACAAGAGAGCCGCTGGTTTCTTCTGAGGATGTGGGTGAAGCATGTAAGATGTATGCGAAGATCTCAGTCCTTCCAAATTGCGAGATTGGATATCATGAGCATCACGGAGAGACAGAGTCTTATTATATCCTGTCCGGACATGGAATGTATGACGATAACGGAAAAGCATATCCGGCTGAGCCGGGTGATCTGTTCCTGTGTAAAGATGGAGACGGACACGGACTCAAGAATACCGGAACGGAAGAACTTACATTTATGGCACTGATACTGAAGAAGTAAAGCGTTACGTATAAAGAAAAGGGACTGCGGAAATATAGATGCATATTCCTGTGATCATACAATTCCCATAAGAAAAGCTGAGGTAAGCGAGTGAGCGTCGAAGCGTTCTTATGGGAATTGTATGCATTACATGGGAGTACATTGCTATATTTCCGCAGTCCCTTTCTCAATGTCTTATATTTTGCGAAATACTTCCAGCAGGCGATCATTATCTTCCGGCATCATAATGCAGAACCTTACGTATTCGCCCTCCAGACTTTCGAAGGAAGAGCAGTCCCGGATCATCATATGTTCACGAATTGCTGCTTCGAATACGTCAAAGGAAGTAACTCCTTCTTTCAGAATCCGTATCAGGATAAAATTGGCATAGGGCTTGTAGATTTTCAGTGTGCCTTGAGATTCCAGTTTTTTCAGTTCTGCACAGAGTCTGGTTCGTTCTGAATCAATCAGCTGATAGGTGGTGTGAATATATTCCTGGTCTTTTAACATGCGTTCACCGGCAAATGCGCCGACACTGTTCAGACTCCACGGATTCTGATGGGTCAGAAGTGCCCGGAGAAAAGCTTCGTTGCTTGTAATTCCGTAACCAAAGCGCAGACCCGGCGCGGCGAAGAACTTGGAAACGCCGCGAATGACCATGAAGTTGTCATATTGAGGAACCAGAGGAATGGAACTGATCTGTGTACCTTCAGGAGCAAATTCGACATACGTCTCATCAATCATGACGAAGATGTCCAGTTCTCTGCAGCGTCGGATCACCTGTTCCATATCATTCCGGCTGATAGCGGAAGAAGTAGGATTGTTCGGGTTGCAGATGATTACAAGATTGAAATCTTCTGTCAGAGTATCCAGAAAATCCGGAATATTCAGGCAAAAGTCATTGGATTCTTTCAGGTGATAATATTCCATTGTGCCGCCGACCAGAGAAAGTTCTCTGGCATACTCAGAGTAGGTAGGTCCAAGTACCAGAGCTTTTTTGGGTGCACGCTGACTGATCAGCAGAGAGATCAGTTCCGTGGATCCGTTTCCGACCACAATGTGGCGAGGATCAGCATTGCAGTAGGCGCCGATGGTTTTTTTCAGACTGGTATAATTACGGTCCGGATAGCTGCTGATGATATCCAGATTGTCGGCAAGATCCTTTTTTACGGATGCAGATAAGCCAAGCGGATTTACATTGGCTCCGAAACGGACGATGTCCTCTTGATCAATGCTGTAATATTCTGCAATCTTTTCCAGATCGCTTCCATGAAATTCGGGTTTCTTTTCCATATTTATTCATCCTATCATTGTATTAATTTAAATATTTGTATATCCGGCATTGCCTTTACTTATAAAACAATGCTATAATTTATTATAGTATGTTTTAAGAAAAATGCAACGAAAGAAGCAGGTGTAGAACTTGAAAAATAAAATCCAGAAATTTTCTAAAGGCGACTTTCAGTTAATACGACCTGATGTCATATTTGATGAAACAAATCTGGTTCTCATTATAGGAGAAGGGGAAGTATACAGGGGAAGTTTTACAATGAAGGCGGACAATGGCGGAACAATACGAGGACTCGTATATCCGTCTTCTTTTCGTGTTCATTTTAAGGATCAGGGATTCGAGGGGAATCCGGCAAAGGTGGAATTCACATACGACGGGAGGGGACTCCGCCCGGGACATGTAGAGGAAGGAAAGTTTACGGTAGTATGCTCCGGTGGAGAATACGAGCTTGCGTTTACAGCGATTATTGAAAAGCCGTATGTCATGACTACTTACGGAAAGGTACAGAGTACAGATGATTTCAGAAAGCTTGCGATCAAAGATTTTTCTGAGGCAGGACGTCTGTTTCGCTCCAGAGAATTTTATGAGATATTAAAATATGAAAATGAGCGAACCTTTTATCTGTATGATAATATGCGCAAATGGTCTCTCGGGGAGCAGGCAATGGAAGAATTCCTGGTAGGAATCAAACAGAAAGAGTGCATCTTTCTTACACTTCCGGGAGAAGGAATGTTATTTGAAGATCTGAACGAGCCGACAAAAGGGACGCTGACACTTATGAAGAATACATGGGGATATATGCCTGTCCGGATTGAAACAGAAGGCGATTTCCTGAAAGTGTCCCGTTCTGAGATCAGTACGGAGGACTTTGTCGGCAATGTATACGAGATGGAATATGTAGTCCGTTCGGAAAAGCTTCATGGCGGGCGTAATTATGGTGCGCTTAAGTTTGTTACGCCGTATGAGACACTGATCTACGAGATTGAGATACTGCAGAATCAGGAATATGACGAGAATCACCGGGTCTCTGAGCTTTTGATCGCGCAGATCATCAAGGAGTATGTGGGATGTGTGGCCGGAAGGATCGAACGGGACAACTGGGTTGACGGTGCGATTGAGAAGATGGTTGCACTTCGGAAAAAGTTTCCGCTGAATGAATTGTATCAGCTGATGCTTGCGCATATTTATCTGATCGGCAATAAGGTGGAAGAAGCAAAATGGATTCTGGAAAATTACAATTATAACCGCTTTGCGATCGGGAAAGACCCTCTGACCAATTGCTATTATCTGTATCTGACTGCGAAAGTCCGGGGAAAAGGCAATCATATTGACCGTGTCCTGGATGAGATCGGGAAGACTTATACACGCCATCAGGATTCCTGGCCGCTTCTTGCTATGATCATGGATCTGGAGCCCCGCTATAAGAATCCTTATAAACGGCTGGAGGTTCTGGAGCAGCAGTTCCAATATGGAGTACATCATGTCCTGTTTTATCTGCAGGCGTATCTGTGCTATCAGGAAAAGCCGTCCCTGTTGAAAAAACTTGGCGTGTTTGAAATTCAGGTGCTGAATTTTGCGGCAAAATACCGTCTTATGACCAAAGAACTGGCGCTGTACGTTGCGAATTTTGCCAGTCAGCAGAAGAACTACAGTGATGCAATGTTCCGGATTCTGGAGCGGATATATAAGATGTATGAGGAACCGATGATACTCAATACGATCTGCACATTGCTGATCAAGGGAAATAAAACCCAGAAGCGGTATTTTGTCTGGTATCAGCGGGCGGTTGACAGTGAATTGAAGATTGCGCAGCTGTATGAATACTATATGATGACGATCGATGAGAATGTTTCTCACGGACCACTTCCAAAAAGTATTCTCCTGTATTTTATGCATGGGAACTCTCTGGATTATAAGAAAGCGGCGTTTTTGTATGCCAGTCTGGTGACCTACGAGGAGCAGGCGGGAGATCTCTATCTGAATTATCGGGAGCAGATGGTTGCATTTACGTGGGATCAGCTTAAGAAGCGCCATATCACAGAGTCGCTTCGTATCCTGTATAAGCGATTCTGTACAGATGACGAGATGACGGCGGACCGGATGGAGGCAATGAGAGATATCTGTTATTCCTATGGAATATCGACCAAAGTACCGAATATGAAGTGCGTTCTGGTCATTGAAAAGGATGGAAATATCCGTCAGAGGGTTCCTTATGACGAGGAAAATGGTGCTGTGATCTATCTGTATGACAAAGAATCGAGAATCGTATGGGAATCCGTAGAAGGAAGACATTATACAGATTCTATTCCATATGAGACCAGACGTCTGTTCTATGAGCCGAGATTCCTGGATATGTGCCGGAAATATGCGGCGTCTACCGGTTTCTGGAATCAGGAAAAAGTAAAAGAAGAGCCGGACTTTGAGAATGTCATGGTGAAAGGAATTGACGCATTTGATGAAAAAGAAGTATTTATCATGTGCAGCAAGCGGATCCGGGAAGATAATTATGAAGAAGACGAGGTTCTGAACTATCTGTGCTTTGAATTGTTTCAAAGACAGCAGTATGACAGGGTTACACTGACGTATCTTGCAAACTATTATTGTGGTGCTACAAAGGATATGAAGAAGATCTGGAAGGTTCTTCAGGAGTATGGAATCCCGTCATATAAGCTTGGGGAGCGGATCATTACACAGATGGTATTTTCGGAAACTCTGTTTGATGAAGAGGATATTTTTGAAGATTATTATCTGTCAGACAATGCGTATTTCCGACTGAAACAGGCATATCTTGCATACGTTTCACGAGAATATATGGTGGAAGGCAGAGAAATTAAGCATTGTGTTTTTGAGATGATCGCAAATGAGTGTGATCAGAGAGAAGAACTTCCGGATATCTGTAAAGCAGCTCTTTTGAAGCATTATTCTGAACGGAAACATTCAGAGGAAATGGAAGTTGTATTACATCAGGTACTGCGTGAAATGTGTGAGAAACAGATGGTATTTCCATTTTATCTGAAGTACAGGGAAGAGTGGCTCAGGGAACTGCAGCTGTACAATAAGGCAATGCTGTCTTATCAGTGCCATCCGGGAGGAAAAGTGAAGCTGTATTACAAGATGAAACAGGGTGACAGGGAAGAATTGGGATATCGTGCAGAAGCAATGATGCCGATGTATGCCAATATCTATGTAAAACAGTTCATCTTGTTTGATGATGAGTCGGTAAGCTATTATTTTGAAGAAAATATAGACGGAGATGTCATTAAGACAGAAAAACAGATACTCGTCAATGACAGCAGTCGGAACCGGTCCGGAAAATATGGACGGCTGAATGAGATGTCGCAGATGGGACCGGCAGCAAAAAGAAAGGCAATGATGGATTATCAGGAAGAAGAGCTGATGGCAGATCAGCTGTTTGTATTATACTAGGGGAAAGGAGGATATGATAATGAAGAAGAACAGCGTGCTTGGTTATGATCTGAATGAAAAGTACTGTCAGATCAGTTATTATGATGAAGGAAAAGAAGAACCGGAGACGATGGAAACAGCGGCAGATAATTATCAGATTCCTCTGGTACTCGGATATTATAAAGAGCGTTGGGTGTACGGAAAAGAGGCAAAAAGACTTGCGGCAGTCGGGGAAGGAGAGATCATAACCAGGCTGTTTGAAAGGGCGGTCCGTCGGCAGAAGGTTCAGGTGGGAGAGCGTGTACATGATGCTGTCTGGCTGCTGGCAAAGTTTATCAGCCTGACGCTGGCTGAATTTGAAAATATCCGGTATCTGACATTTTCCGTACCGTTTACGAATGTGGATATGTCAAAGATGCTGAAGGGAATCGGACGTCATATCGGTGTTCCGAAGGAACGTGTATGTGTGCAGGATTATAAAGAAAGTTTCTGTCAGTATATGTTCTATCAGCCGAAGGAACTATGGCAGTACGAATCAGCTCTGTTTTTCTGTGATGCAAAAGAGATCCGTGCATACATGCTCAGAAGACTGAATGCGGTGAACGGAAAGGGAAGAGATCTGTTTGTAACTGTAGATGAAGTTGCAAATGCGCGTATGAAGGAGCTGGCAGCGATTTATCCGGTCCTAAATGTTGATAAGGCGAAGGATGCAGATGAAAAATTCAAGACTTTTATTCAGGGAGTGTTTGACAAGAAGGTGGTATCTTCTGTGTATCTGACGGGAGAAGGATTTGAGAACAACTGGTACCCGAATTCTCTGAAGGTATTGTGCAACGGAAGAAGAGCGTTTATCGGAAATAATCTGTACAGTAAGGGCGCCTGCTATACATCTATGCGTAAGTGTCTGGAATATGATGACGGTCCGGTGTATCTTGATGAGACCAAGATGACAGAGCAGATCTGTCTTCGGATGCGCATCAGAGGGCAGGAAGGCTGGTATCCGATCGTATCGTGGGGGACACACTGGTATGATGCAGACGGACAGTGGGATGTGATTCTGGAGGATACTTCCGATATTGAGATTCATATTGAGACTCTTGCGGGAGAGGAACTTCAGGTGGAGACGGTCTCTCTGGCGGAACTTCCGGAGAGAAGAGATTATTCGCTTCGGCTGCAGATCGAAGTAATGTTTATGGATGAGCGTACCTGTAAACTGATTTTTAAAGATACTGGATTTGGTGAGTTCTATCCTTCATCCGGTTTTCAGACCGAAAAGGTGTTACATTTAGGAGGAATCAATGGGCAGTTTAATTCTATGTCATAGGAAGCGGGCCAAACGACCTTTTGAAATATCAAGAGTGCATATGAGAATCTATACGATAGAGGAATTATGCTACTATATATGCAACAATCTGTATCTGATAGATTATACGATCGTCAACAACCGGCTGTGCAGCTGGATCGGGGATGAACTGGAGCTTGTGGATCTGGAAGAGCAGCTCAGAGAAAAGCTGAGAAACAATTGTTCCATGGAGGATTTTATCCTTACGATCCTTCGTGAATCCAACATCTATGCCGCGGCGGACATTCACAAAATACAGAATATACTGGAGCATCTTCAGAATCAGAAGGATGTGGAAAAAACAAAATACAAGGCGGACAGCCTGCAGAACAGCGGTGAATATGAGACGGCGATTCTGGTGTACCAGTCAATCATCTATAAAGACTGGGATGAATCTGTAGATAAGAAGTTTTATGGTCAGGTATACGCCTGTATGGGTGCTGCATATGGACATCAGTTTTTGTATGAAGAAGCGGCGCGGGCTTACTATGAGGCATATCG
Organism: Dorea sp. YH-dor226; assembly: GCF_039832105.1. Taxonomy (NCBI): domain Bacteria; kingdom Bacillati; phylum Bacillota; class Clostridia; order Lachnospirales; family Lachnospiraceae; genus Dorea; species Dorea sp. YH-dor226. The sequence continues at coordinate 128,204 of NZ_JBDOHS010000009.1, forward strand.
GATCTGTGAACAGCCGGAGATGTTGAAAGCCTATCTGTACTGCTGTTATCGTTATCTTCCGGAGAATGAGTATGTAAAGATGCTTTCCGGTAATCCGGTCTATCTCAGTATGGGAACGATTATAAAAGATGAGATCAGGAAGACGCAGAAGAAGGTGAAAGCAGATCTTTCTGAGGAAACCTGTAACCAGTGGAAAAAGGAGTACCGCAGGATTGACAAAAGCAGGGAAATATGCTAATATAACAGAGCGTTTTAGTATGGTAAAGTAGTCAATTGCTAATATAATAAAAGAGTGGCGAGTGACCGTATACTAATCGGAGGACAGGAGGAAGCAATTATGAAAAAGAGATTAGCCTTAATCCTCGCTCTGGCGATGATGGCAACGACAGTTTTTGTGGGATGTGGTAGCAAGGAAGAAAATGCAGACGCTGATGCAGATGCTGAAAAGACAGAAGAGAGCACAGCTGTAGAAAATGATGACGAGACACTGGTTGTAGGTTTTGATGCCGCATTCCCGCCATATGGTTACAAAGACGACAATGGCGAGTATGTTGGATTTGATCTTGATCTGGCACAGGAAGTATGTGACAGAAATGGATGGGAACTGGTAAAACAGCCGATTGACTGGGATTCTAAAGATATGGAGATTGATTCTGAGACGATTGACTGTATCTGGAACGGATTTACAATGAATGGACGTGAGGATGATTATACATGGTCCGAACCTTATGTTGATAACAAGCAGGTGATTGTAGTCAGAACAGATTCCGGCATTAACAGCTTTGCAGATCTTGCAGGAAAACTGGTGGAAGTACAGACTGATTCTTCTGCACTTGCAGCTCTTCAGGAAGATCAGAAGGCACTGGCAGATACGTTTGGCAATCTGACAGAGATCGCAGAGTATAATACAGCATTTATGGATCTGGAGTCCGGTGCGTGCGATGCAATTGCAATGGATATCGGTGTTGCCAATTATCAGATCAGTTCCAGAGAGAATTCAGATGAATACATGATCCTTGAGGAAGTGATTTCTTCTGAACAGTATGGAATCGGTTTTAAAAAGGGTAATACAGAATTAAGAGATAAAGTACAGGCTACACTGGATGAAATGGCAGAAGATGGAACGATCGCAAAGATCGCAGAAAAGTATGCAGATTTTGGTGTGCCGGGAGCACTGTGTGTAGGAAAATAAGATAAGATGATATGGCGGAAGGGGGCCGGCCCCAGGAGGGGTACGGCTCTTTTCCGTTATTATTCATATATTTGGAGGATGACCGGATGGAATTAGGAACACTTATCAGGGAACTTTGCAGCGGAATGCTGGTTTCTCTGGAAATATTTGTATTAACACTTGTATTCTCGCTCCCGTTGGGACTTCTTGTGGCATTTGGCAGAATGTCAAAGATATCTCCGATCCGGTGGCTTACAAAAATATATATATCAATCATGCGTGGTACTCCGCTTATGCTGCAGCTTATGGTTGTATATTTCGGACCTTATTACATCTTTGGAATCCGTATTTCGAGTGGTTACCGTTTGACTGCTGTCCTGATTGGATTTGCAATCAATTATGCGGCGTATTTTGCGGAGATATACAGAGGCGGAATTGAGGCAATCCCGACAGGTCAGTATGAAGCAGCCAGAGTTCTTGGATATTCAAAGGCGCAGACTTTTTTCAGGATCATCTTTCCGCAGGTAATCAAGCACATTCTTCCGCCGGTGACAAATGAAGTAATTACGCTTGTCAAAGATACTTCTCTTGCTTTTGTATTGGCGGTGACGGAAATGTTTACAATGGCGAAACAGATTGCAGCGGCACAGACTTCGATGGTTCCTTATATTGCGGCGGGGATCTTTTACTACGTATTGAATCTGATCGTTGCCATTGCCATGGAAGCGCTGGAAAAGAAGCTGGATTACTATCGTTAGGAGGAATGAGCATGAGTCTGTTAGAGATGAAAAATCTCAAGAAGAGCTTTAACGGAGTGGAAGTGTTAAAGGACATTTCCCTTACGGTAGAAAAAGGGGAGGTGCTTGGCATTATCGGGCCGTCCGGTTCGGGCAAATCCACACTTCTTCGCTGTGCTACCGGGCTCGAGACTGCAGATGGCGGTGAGATCAGGTATGAAGGAACTTATGGACTGGTGTTCCAGAATTTTAATCTGTTTCCGCATTATTCAGTGATGAAAAATATTACAGATGCACCAATCAAGGTACAGAAGCGTGCAAAAGAGGAAGTATATCAGGAGGCACGGGTACTGCTTCGTAAGATGGGACTGGAAGACAAGGAAAATGCCTACCCGTATCAGCTGTCCGGAGGACAGCAGCAGAGAGTGTCGATTGCAAGAGCGCTTGCGATGAATCCAGATATCCTGTTTTTCGATGAGCCGACTTCTGCTCTGGATCCGGAGCTGACAGGGGAGATTCTGAAAGTAATCCGTGAGCTTGCGCTGGAACATATGACGATGGTAATCGTTACGCATGAAATGAACTTTGCGAAAAATGTATCGGATCATATCATCTTTATGGATGATGGATATATTGCTGTTCAGGGTACGCCGGAAGAGGTGTTCTGTTCTTCCAATGAGCGAATGAAAGAGTTTCTCGGGAAGTTTATTGACTAATGAATAGGGGCTATTTATTAGAGACACTAATAAATGTCCTGCAGAAAAATAATGTATCAGGATAAATACAAGGCAGAAGGGAATATTGCTTTTCCTTCTGCCTTGTATTATACTGTTATCGAAAGAGGTTTACCGTCATAAGACGGAAAACATTTTCATATCTGATACACTACTTTCGGATACTGAAAAAAGAAGGAGTCTGCATTTATGAGTGAGTTTGAAAAGATAACAACAGGTATGGGAGAGGAATGCGGAGTATTTGGCGCCTATGATATGGACGGAGGTGACGTTGCACCTTCTATATATTATGGGCTTTTTGCGTTGCAGCACAGAGGACAGGAAAGCTGTGGAATTGCTGTGACGGACACTTATGGAGAGAGGAAGATCCATTCCAGGAAGGGGCTTGGGCTGGTGAATGAAGTTTTTGATGAAGAGTCTCTCCAGAATCTGACGGGTAATCTTGGAGTAGGACATGTGCGTTATTCGACTGCAGGAGGTTCCAGAGCAGAAAATGCGATGCCGCTGGTTATTAATTATGTGAAAGGCGTACTTGCAATTGCGCATAACGGTAACCTGACGAATGCAATTGAACTTCGGCACGAACTGGAATACACTGGGGCTATATTCCAGACAACGATTGATTCCGAGGTGATTGCATATCACATTGCAAGAGAACGTCTGAATGTGAAAAAGGCGGAAGATGCTGTGAAAAACGCCATGAAAAAGATCAAAGGTGCATATGCACTGGTTGTCACATCTCCGAGAAAGATGATCGGGGCAAGAGATCCGTTCGGATTGAAACCTTTATGTATCGGAAAGCGCGATAATACTTATTTTCTGGCATCGGAAAGCTGCGCGATCTCTGCAGTCGGCGGGGAATTTGTGCGCGATGTTGAACCGGGCGAGATCGTAAGTTTTACCAAGCATGGAATCAAGTCTGATATGTCGATGGCGATCAGTCCGAAAAAACAGGCGAGATGTATCTTTGAGTACATCTATTTTGCAAGAACCGACAGTACAATCGACAATGTCAATGTGTACCATTCCAGAATTCTTGCGGGAAATGCTCTCGCGGAATCCTATCCGGTGGAGGCAGATCTTGTTGTGGGTGTTCCGGATTCCGGTCTGGTGGCGGCAAAAGGATATTCTGAGAAATCCGGTATTCCGTACGGGATGGCATTTCACAAGAACAGTTATGTGGGAAGAACCTTTATTAAGCCGAAACAGAGTCAGAGAGAAAGCAGTGTCAAGATTAAGCTGAATGTGATTGAAGAAGTAGTCAGGGGTAAGCGTATCGTTATGGTAGATGATTCGATTGTACGTGGTACGACCTGTGCCAACATCATTAAGATGCTGAAAAAAGCAGGTGCAAAAGAGGTACATGTAAGAATCAGTTCACCTCCGTTCCTGTATCCGTGTTATTTTGGAACAGATGTGCCGTCAAACGAACAGCTGATTGCCCACTCTCATACAACAGAAGAGATTCGCGAGATGATCGGTGCGGATTCCCTGGGGTATATGGAAATCGAAAAACTGAAAGACATGGTGGGAGATCTGGGATATTGTGATGCATGTTTCACGGGGGATTATCCGATGGAAGTCCCGGGAAAAGATATCTCACTGGCTTTTGAGTAAAATGTGATGATAAGGAGAAGAATATGAGTAACGATAAGTACACAAGTCCACTTTCTGAACGATATGCAAGTAAGGAGATGCAATACATCTTTTCTCCGGAAAAGAAATTCCGTACATGGAGAAAATTATGGATTGCGCTTGCTGAAACGGAGAAAGAGCTTGGACTTCCGATCACGGATGAACAGATTGCAGAATTAAAAGAACATGCAGATGATATTAACTTTGAGGTGGCAAAAGAAAGAGAAAAAGTGGTACGTCACGATGTTATGTCTCATGTGTATGCATACGGACAGCAATGCCCGAAGGCAAAGGGAATTATCCATCTGGGGGCAACATCCTGTTACGTAGGGGACAATACGGATATGATTCTGATGTCAGAAGCTCTTGGGATTGTCAGAACAAAACTGGTGAATGTCATTGCAGAACTTGCAAAATTTGCAGATGAATATAAAGAACTGCCAACACTCGCATTTACACATTTTCAGCCTGCACAGCCAACGACAGTAGGAAAGCGTGCGACACTGTGGATGCAGGAGTTTATGATGGATCTGGAAGATCTTGACTATGTAAAAGGCAGTCTGAAGCTTCTGGGATCCAAAGGAACGACTGGTACGCAGGCAAGTTTTCTGGAATTGTTTGACGGTGATCAGGAGACGATTGATAAGATCGATCCGATGATCGCAAAGAAGATGGGATTCGAGATGTGTTATCCGGTATCCGGACAGACATATTCCCGTAAAGTGGACACCAGAGTCCTGAATGTGCTTGCTGGAATTGCGGCAAGTGCACACAAGTTCTCCAACGATATTCGTCTCCTTCAGCATCTGAAAGAGGTAGAGGAGCCGTTTGAAAAAACACAGATCGGATCTTCTGCTATGGCATATAAGAGAAATCCGATGAGAAGTGAGCGTATTGCTTCTCTGTCCAGATATGTAATGATCGATGCGCTGAATCCGGCGATCACATCTGCAACACAGTGGTTTGAAAGAACTCTGGATGATTCGGCAAATAAGCGTCTCAGTGTACCGGAAGGATTTCTGGCAATTGATGGTATTCTGGATCTGTGCCTGAATGTTGTAGATGGCCTGGTGGTTTATCCGAAGGTAATTGAAAAGCGTCTCATGTCAGAGCTTCCGTTCATGGCAACGGAGAATATTATGATGGATGCCGTGAAGGCTGGTGGAGACAGACAGGAACTTCACGAGAGAATCCGTGAACTTTCCATGGAAGCAGGACGTAATGTAAAGGAAAAGGGTCTTGACAATAATCTGCTGGAATTGATTGCGGAGGATCCGGCATTTAATCTGTCAATTGATGAACTCCGGAAGACAATGGATCCGTCAAAATATGTCGGACGGGCGCCGCTTCAGGTGGAAGCATACCTGAAAAATGTGGTAAATCCGGTTCTGGAAGCTAATAAAGACGTTCTCGGAGTAAAAGCTGAGATTAACGTGTAACGCTGGGAAAATAAAATATTTTGTTTATAATTGCTTTGGGCGAAAATCTTTTGATTTTCGCCTTTTTTGATAAAAAAGAACGGAAAATCAACTGGAATTATATATAATTTGCGGAAAAACAATGAAAAAAACATCAAATCGTTGTGAATATTGAATAAAATGAAGAAAAATGTTATTATAGATGAAAAGAATTTTGTTATTCAAAAAATCTATTACAACAGAAAAGGGGGACGTGTTGTGGAAGCAGTATTGAACAACATATTTTCAACAATTGGCAGTTACATGTCAAACTACGTACTGATCATAGCTCTTCTTGGTGGTGGTATCTGGTTTTCTGTAAAACTGGGATTCATCCAGGTAAGAGGCTTTGGCGAAGGTATGAGAAGAACTTTTGGAGGTCTTTTCAGTAAAAAAGACAAGGCAGGAGCGGACGGAATGTCTTCTTTCCAGGCACTTGCAACGGCGATCGCGGCTCAGGTTGGTACCGGTAATATCGCAGGTGCGGCAACTGCGCTTGCAATTGGAGGCCCGGGAGCAATCTTCTGGATGTGGATCGCAGCTTTTCTTGGAATGGCTACCATCTATGCTGAGGCAATTATGGCACAGAAGTATAAACAGGTAGGCGACGACGGTGTCGTTACGGGTGGTCCTGTATACTACATCAGAGCAGCATTTAAGGGCGGATTCGGAAAAGCGCTTGCAGCAATCTTTGCAGTGCTGATCGTATTGGCACTTGGATTCATGGGGAATGCTGTACAGTCCAACTCTATTGCAGCTGCATTCCATAAAGCATTCGGTATCCCACAGTGGGTAATGGGACTGTTTGTAGCGGTAGTTGCTTTATTTGTATTCCTTGGCGGTATGGAACGTATTGCTAAGATTACAGAGCTGATCGTGCCGATTATGGCAGCGTTCTATATTCTTGGATCTCTGATTGTTATTTTTTATAACTTTAAGGAAATTCCATACGCATTTTATTCTATCGTTGTTGGAGCGTTTGCTCCGGCATCCATTGCAGGTGGTGCGGCCGGTGCTACCGTGAAACTTGCATTGACAAAAGGTGTTGCACGTGGTCTGTTCTCCAATGAAGCAGGTATGGGTTCCACACCTCATGCACATGCAGTGGCAAAGGTAGATCACCCGGTAGAGCAGGGGTTCGTAGCTATGACAGGTGTGTTTATTGATACATTTGTAATCCTGAACCTTACGGCACTTGTAATCATTACAACACATTCTATTCCGACAGGTCTGACCGGTGCAGAACTCAGTCAGTATGCATTCTCAACACTGTATGGAAAGGGTGGAGATATTTTCATTGCTGTATGTATGCTGTTCTTCGCATTTTCTACGATCATCGGATGGTACTTCTTCGGACAGGCGAACGTAAAATATCTGTTTGGAGCAAAAGCGGTTAAGATTTATTCTGTAATTGTTGCAGTCTGTGTATTCCTTGGATCTCTCGCAGAGGTTGAACTGGTATGGACAATGCAGGATACATTTAACTCATTGATGGTTATCCCGAACATTCTTGCTCTGTTTGCACTTAGCAGTGTGATCAAGAAGGTTCATGATGATTATTTTCAGAATTTTTCGAAGAAGAAAAAATAAGAAAAATAGCAAGTGAATAGAAAAAAGTAAATAGGCAAAATAGATAAAAACTATACATATAATTTATGCAATCTGCCTAAAATATTTTTAATCGTTTTTTGCTGTTGAAATTGATTTAACGATAGGTTATTATAGGTTTAGACAATGAAACTTATAAAAAAGTTCTATAAGTTAATATGAAAAGCGGGTTGATGTTTCTCAAGAGAGAGTTGATTTTTCGGCCGCCGAAGAGGCAAGCCTGTCATATGCTGGTGATCATATGCAGTGTGAAACTTTCAGGCAAAAGGACTGGGAAACGGACCGTATTCTGAATCTTGTGCTGTGTGAGAGGCTTCGCTGGAACACACTTAGTATCAGGGCAAAAGACAGGAAAGGACGATTTAAACATCTAGCCGTGTTTAAAGCGTCCTTTTTTTAAACAAGGGAAACTGAAAGGAGTAAGTGGATCAAATGAGTCGGAAAAGTTATATGATCTTAACCAATAATCCACTGGTTTTAGAAAAGCTGAAGGACACGCACAATGTGATATACAAAGATATTTCATATGAAGAACTTCTGAAAGAAGTAAGAGACAGAATTCACGAGGGTCACTTGCTTTTATCACATCCTTTGTCGGGAAGTGTAAAGCCTAATGAAACACCATATAAGTCAGTGATGATATCAGAACGAAAGGAGGAGATGGATTCAAGGTCGCTTTCATTGATTGAAAATGCCCTTCAGGCCTGCCGGAAGTTTGAGGATAAATCTGGCAGATATGAAGCAAAAGTATATGAAGATTTTCAATTAATTGACTGGACTTTGCTTGAAAGTGGACTGGCATCGGCAGATGTCTGGTAGTCATTTCGGAGAGGTTGTTAAAGTATTGCAGCTTTAGACAATAAAATGAATCTTTTTTTGAAGGAGGGAACTACAAGTGAGATTAGAAATGGGACACATTTACATTAAGGATATTCAGTTCGCATCTGAATCAAAGATCGAAGACGGAATCCTCTATGTATCCGAAGAGGCTGTGAAAGCCGTTGCTCTTGAAGATGAGCATATTAAGAGCGTATCATTTGATATTGCAAAACCAGGAGAGTCTGTAAGAATTACACCTGTAAAGGACGTTATCGAACCACGTGTGAAAGTTGAAGGAAGAGGGGGAGTCTTCCCGGGAGTTATCGCAAAGGTTGATACAGTAGGTGAAGGAAAGACTTATGCATTAAAGGGAATGGCTGTTGTTACAGCTGGTAAGATCGTTGGATTCCAGGAAGGTATTATCGATATGACAGGTCCTGGAGCTGATTACACACCATTTTCCAAAACATTAAACCTGGTTATGGTATGTGAGCCGGTTGACGGAATTAAACAGCATGATTATGAAAAAGCAGTTCGTTTTGCAGGATTCAGAGTTGCAGTTTATCTTGGGGAATTAGCTCGTAACCTGACACCTGATGAGACAAAAGTATATGAAACATGCACGATCAAAGAAGGTATGGAAAAATATCCGGATCTTCCGAGAGTTGCTTATGTTCAGATGCTTCAGAGTCAGGGATTATTACATGACACATATGTATACGGCGTAGATGCCAAGAAGATTGTTCCTACAATCTTAAGTCCAACAGAGATCATGGACGGTGCAATCGTATCCGGTAACTGTGTGTCTGCATGTGATAAGAATCCAACTTATGTACATGAGAATAATCCGGTTGTTCACGATCTGTTTGAACAGCACGGAAAAACTCTTAACTTTGTATGCCAGATTATTACAAACGAGAACGTATATCTTGCAGATAAGATGCGTTCTTCCGACTGGACAGCAAAACTTTGCAAGATGTTAGATCTTGATGGCGTTATCGTATCTCAGGAAGGATTTGGTAACCCGGATACAGACCTTATCATGAACTGCAAGAAGATTGAAGCAGAAGGTGTTAAGACAGTTATCATCACTGATGAGTATGCCGGACGTGACGGAAAGTCTCAGTCTCTGGCTGACTCTGATCCGGCTGCTGATGCTGTTGTTACAGGCGGAAATGCAAACCAGGTAATTATCCTGCCGAAACTTGACAAGGTAATTGGAACACTGGATTATGTAAACAAAATTGCAGGTGCCAGCGAAGAGACACTTCGTGAAGACGGAAGTCTGGAAGTTGAGCTTCAGGTACTTACAGGTGCTACTAATGAGACAGGTTTCAACAAACTGAGCGCAAGATAGGAAGGGAGGATAAGAATCATGGCAAAAATTAAAGTTGTTCATTACATCAATCAGTTCTTTGCACAGATTGGTGGAGAAGAAAAAGCAGATTATCCGGCAGAACTTCGTGTAGGCGAGGTTGTTGGACCGGGTATGGCATTGACACAGAATTTTAAAGATGAAGCAGAGATTATTGCAACAATCATTTGTGGTGACTCTTACTTCAACGAAAATCTGGAGAAAGCGAAAGCTGATATCCTTGCTATGGTAAAAGAGCAGGCTCCGGATGTATTTATCGCAGGACCGGCGTTTAATGCAGGCCGTTATGGTGTTGCTTGTGGTACAATCGCTGCAGCAGTTCAGGAAGAACTTGGAATTCCGGCTGTAACAGGTATGTACGTAGAAAACCCGGGTGCTGATATGTTCAAAAACCAGGTATATACGGTTTCTACAAAGAACAGTGCAGCAGGTATGAGAGATGCAGTTAAGAAGCTGGCTCCTCTTGCAGTAAAACTTGCTAAGGGTGAGAAGATCGGTGCATCTTGTGAAGAAGGTTATATGCCGAATGGTGTTCGTGTAAACTTCTTTGAAAAAGAAAGAGGTTCTCAGAGAGCGGTTAAGATGCTTATTAAGAAGTTAAATGATAAGCCGTTTGAGACAGAGTTCCCGATGCCTGACTTCGACAGAGTAGAACCAAATCCGGCTGTAAAAGATCTGGCACATGCTAAGATCGCGCTGGTTACATCTGGTGGTATCGTACCAAAAGGAAATCCGGATCACATTGAAAGTTCCAGTGCTTCTCACTATGGAGAATATGATATCGCAGGAGTTATGGATCTGACAGAAGAAACCTATGAGACAGCTCATGGTGGATACGATCCGGTATATGCAAATGAAGACTCTGACCGTGTACTTCCGGTTGACGTTCTTCGTGACATGGAAAAAGAAGGAGTTATTGGTGAATTACATCACCTGTTCTATACAACAGTTGGTAATGGTACAGCTGTAGCATCTTCTAAAGCATTTGCAGCTGAGTTCTCTCAGAAACTGAAAGCAGACGGTGTTGATGCTGTAATCCTCACTTCTACCTGAGGTACCTGTACTCGTTGCGGTGCAACGATGGTTAAGGAAGTTGAGAGAGCAGGAATCCCTGTTGTACACATTTGTACAGTAACTCCAATTTCTATGACAGTAGGTGCTAACAGAATCGTTCCGGCTATCGCTATTCCTCATCCGCTTGGAAATCCGGCTCTGGATAAAGCTGAGGAAAAAGCACTTCGTCGTAAGATCGTTGAGAAGGCTCTGAACGCTCTGACAACAGAAGTAGACGGACAGACGATTTTTGAGTAGACGTGTTGAATACTTAGACGAAAAGGAGAATAACGCAAAATGAGCAAGATTTATGACGTTATTGTCCTGGGTGCAGGTCCTGCTGGTTTAGCAGCAGGACTGTACGCAGGAAGAAGCCGTCTTTCTGTTCTGATCATTGAAAAAGGACAGGACGGCGGACAGATCGCAATTACAGATGAGATTGAAAACTATCCGGGACAGATCGTAGAAGGCGAGTCCGGACCGTCTCTGATTGCGAGAATGACACAGCAGGCAGAAAAATTTGGCGCAGAACGTGTATCTGATACGATCACAGAAGTATCTCTTGAAGGCGAGATCAAAGTTCTTAAGAGTGCAAAAGCTGAGTATCAGGGAAGAAACGTGATCATCGCTACCGGAGCTCATGCAAGACCGATCGGATGTAAAGGAGAAGCAGAGTTCACAGGTAAAGGTGTATCTTACTGTGCAACATGTGATGCAAACTTCTTTGAAGACTTTGAAGTATACGTTGTAGGTGGCGGAGATTCCGCAGTAGAAGAAGCAATGTATCTGACCAAGTTCGCAAGAAAAGTTACGATCATTCACAGACGTAACGAACTGCGTGCAGCAAAATCCATTCAGGAAAAAGCATTTAAGAATCCAAAACTGAACTTCATGTGGGATTCCGTAGTAGAAGAAGTAGGCGGAGATGATATTCTTCAGTGGATGAAAGTGAAGAATGTAAAGACCGGCGAAGTTACTACAGTAGAAGCAGATGAAGATGACGGAATGTTCGGAGTATTCGGATTTATCGGAACCATCCCGAACAGCAAACCATTCGAAGGAATCATTGATATGGATGAGCGTGGATACATCAAGACAGATGAAGACATGCACACTAACATTCCTGGCGTATACGCAGCAGGTGATGTACGTATCAAGAGCCTGAGACAGGTTGTTACTGCAGCAGCTGACGGAGCAATCGCAGCAGTTCAGGTAGAAAGAAGCATGTCTGACTACTTCTAAAAAATGCACGAAAGCGAAAGCTTAAAAATATATTTCACAAGGAGGAACATACCAATGTTAGATGTAGATAAGCACACATTTGAAGAAGAAGTGTTAAAAGCAGAAGGTTATGTATTCGTAGATTTTTACGGTGACGGATGTGTACCATGCCAGGCTCTGATGCCAAAGGTACATGAATTCGCTGACACATACGGAGATAAGTTAAAATTCACATCTCTGAATACAACAAAGGCTCGTCGTCTTGCAATCGGACAGAAAGTTCTCGGACTTCCTGTTATGGCAATCTACAAAGACGGAGAGAAAGTAGAAGAACTGGTGAAAGATGATTGTACACCAGAATCTATTGAAGCAATGATTAAGAAGTATATCTAATCGGAGCATCGTGAGTGCGTAAACAGCCACAAGGCTTTTACGGGAATGTAATATCTGCCGCTTTAAGCGTGCACACTCGCTGGAATTCTATTATCGTTTGTCCCGGCGAGTATAAACATTTCTACAAATAATAATAAAATAGAAGGGAAAAGGAAGGAGGAAACACGTCATGGCAATATTAGAAGGAAAAAAAGTCGTTATCATTGGCGACCGTGATGGTGTTCCAGGACCGGCAATCGCAGAGTGCGTAAAGACTGCTGGTGGAGAAGTTGTATTCTCTTCCACAGAGTGCTTCGTCTGAACGAGCGCTGGTGCAATGGATCTTGAGAATCAGAAGAGGGTTAAAGAATTCGCAGAGGAGTATGGTCCGGAGAACTTGGTAGTAGTTCTTGGAGCAGCTGAAGGCGAAGGTGCTGGTCTTGCAGCAGAGACTGTAACAGCAGGTGACCCGACATTCGCAGGTCCATTGACAGGGGTCCAGCTTGGACTCACGGTATATCACGTATGTGAAGAAGAACTGAAAGAGGAATTTGATCCGGATGTTTACGATGAGCAGGTAGGCATGATGGAAATGGTTCTTGATCTTGACGACATTGCTGGAGAAATGTCAGCAATTCGTGATGATTTCTGCAAGTTTTTATAAGAAGGGTTTGAGATCGTTTCATCCCACATTTTACGAAACGGTGAGGTAAACACTTACCTCGCCGTTTCGTTCTATAACAAAGTATGCAGGGCAGGCTGCAGATGATGCAGGCTGTCAGTATTGCACATATCGCTGAGGCATGTCAGATGATGACACATTCCTGTAAACAACAGTTAGTTATTTTGAAATGATTTAGAAAAGAAGAAAGGTGGATACTCACAATGAACAGTGTAATCAAAGGCGCAAGCTATGTACTTGCACATACTCCACAGATGGTATTTTATAATGGAACAACACAGACAACAGAAAAGGTTGTCAATCCTGAGTCTGAATATTTGAAAGCAATCGACAGTCACCTTCGTTCTTACGAAGAGGCTGTAAGTTACTGGCCAAACCAGGTATATATCGGAAATGCTCATCCGGATGAATTAGCAGAAGTTGCATTCCCTTATTATGATAAGGCAAAAGAGGGTGCAGAAAGATACGGAAAATACGGCGAGATCATGCCGGAGGAAGAATTCCTGATTCTTGCACAGACTGTAGACGTATTCGAAGTTGTAAAGCTGGACAAGGAATTTGTAGCAGCTCATAAGGATGCGTTTGCAGCAGATCCGATCATCACAGAGGATATCGTTGCAAAAGTTGAGGAAGGTATCGATGCAGAAGAGATCGCAAGACTGGTAAACGAAGAGCATGCAGAAGGTCTTTACCATGCAGGAAAACTTGTTGGATGTATCAAGAGAGCACATGATATCGATGTAAACCTGTCCGCACATGTTATGCATGAGAATATCATGAGTAAGGCTACCAGCGTTCTTGCATTATTATACGGTGTAAGAAATGCAGGAATCGACAAGGCAGACGTAGAGTATGTCATCGACTGTGCAGAAGAGGCATGTGGTGATATGAACCAGAGAGGCGGCGGAAACTTTGCAAAAGCAGCAGCAGAGATCGCAGGCCTTGTAAATGCAACCGGATCAGATACCCGTGGATTCTGTGCAGGACCATCTCATGCCCTGATCGAGGCAGCATCCCTGGTAAAAGCCGGAACCTACAAATGTGTAGCAGTGACAGCCGGAGGATGTACCGCAAAATTAGGTATGAACGGAAAAGACCATATCAAGAAAGATATGCCGATCCTGGAAGACTGCCTGGGCGGTTTCTGTGTGATCATCGCTGAGAACGACGGAGAGAATCCGGAGATCAACCTTGACATTGTAGGACGCCATACCGTAGGAACAGGTTCTGCACCACAGAACGTAATCGGAAGTCTGGTAGCAGATCCGCTGGAGAAAAACGGAATGAAGCTGACTGATATTGACAAGTTCTCACCGGAAATGCAGAATCCGGATATCACAAAACCGGCAGGAGCAGGAGATGTACCGCTTGCAAACTACAAGATGATCGGAGCACTTGCAGTTAAGAGAGGCGAGTTAGACAGAAAAGAACTTGCAAACTTCACGAAAGATCATGGTCTGACCGGATGGGCACCGACGCAGGGACACATTCCTTCAGGTGTACCATACATCGGATTTGCAAGAGAAGATATCCTTGCAGGAAAGATCAAGAATGCAATGATCATCGGAAAAGGAAGTCTGTTCCTTGGACGTATGACCAACCTGTTTGACGGATGTTCTTTCGTGATCCAGGCAAACACAGGAGCAGAGGATAACAGCGGAGTATCCGAAGAAGAAGTAAAAGGACTGATCGCAAAAGCTATGAAAGATTTCGCTGCATCATTGCTGGCAGAATAGAGAGGTGAACAAAGATGGCAAATGGAATTGAAAAAATGATTGCCGACACCTTTATGGAAATGGCTCAGGGATTGGAAACAGGAAGCTTCGGGAAGAGACCGAAGATCGCACTTACCGGAATGGGAAGTGAACATGGAGAAGAGAACTCCATGGCAGCTGCAGTAGAGGCAGCAAGAGACGGGATCGATGTCTATTATATCGGAACCTTAGAGGCAGAAGGCGTAACGACTGTGAAAGTGGCAAATGATGAAGAAGGCCACGACAAGATGGAAGAGATGCTGAAAAACGGGGAAGTAGATGCAGCAGTAACGATGCATTTCCCGTTCCCGATCGGAGTATCAACGGTAGGACGCTGTGTGACACCTGCCAAGGGAAAAGAAATGTACATCGCCAATACGACGGGAACCTCCAGTACTGATCGTATTGAAGGAATGATCAAGAATGCCATCTACGGAATCATCACAGCAAAGGCATGCGGAAACGCAGCACCGAGCGTAGGAATTCTGAACGTAGACGGAGCACGTCAGACGGAAAAGGCATTAAAGCAGTTAAAAGAGCAGGGATATGATATCACATTTGCAGAGTCTGCAAGAGCAGACGGCGGATGCGTCATGAGAGGAAATGACGTACTTCAGGCATCACCGGATATCATGGTAACAGATTCCCTGACAGGAAATATCCTGGTTAAGATGCTCTCTTCCGCAAATACAGGCGGAAGCTTCGAGGCAACAGGCTATGGCTATGGTCCCGGAATCGGCGAGGGATATGAGCAGTTAGTTATGATCGTATCCAGAGCAAGCGGAGCACCGGTCATTGCCAATGCGATCCGCTATGCGGCACAGCTGGTAAGAGGAAAAGTCTTTGAAGTAGCAAAGGCAGAATTTGCAGCAGTGAATAAAGCAGGACTGAAGGATATCCTGGGTGCATTAAAAGCAGCTCAGAAACCGGCTGCAGCAGAAGAGGATGTAAAAGAACCACCGAAGGAGATCGTAACAGCTCAGATTCCTGGAATCGAGGTTATGGATCTGGAAGATGCGGTAAAAGCATTGTGGAAGATCAACATCTACGCAGAGAGCGGAATGGGATGTACAGGCCCGATCATCCGTGTATCGGATGCAAATCTTGCAAAAGCTGAAGAAGAGCTTAAGAAAGCAGGATATATTCAGTAATTTCAGAGCCTGAGGGCAACGGAAAAAGATCATAATTCAGAGGAAGTGGCGTCGAAATGTGTCGAGATGCCACTTCCTTTTGTATAATCCTTACTTTATAATGAGAAAAGTAGGGAGGTGCAAAGATGGAAGAAGCGTTGCGTATAGATACAATACAGAAAACGATTTGTCGGATGTGTTACATTATCATGTGGATGATGGCAGGAATCTTTTTCTTTTATGAAATCAGTACATTTGCAGCATGTCCGGACTTAAGCCGGCATTTGAGTATGAAAATACAGGATGAAGCAACCTGTCGTGGCATTGATATGTCGGTTCTTCATACCACCTCAGATATCAGGAATATATCTGAAAAAGCGAGGAATATGGCTGCTATACAGCAGGAAAAGATGAAAAATACTGTGCAGGAAACTCCAGAAGCAGAGAGGATACGAGAAACGACCGAAATGGTGAAAACACTGGAAATACCGGTGATTCGGGACGAAGAAATACCGGATGTTTCGGGGAATGAACCGGCTTACATTGAAAGTATACCGGATTTGATTCCGGATGATCTTCCACAGATGGAGATGCCGGGTGCAGAGATAGAGATCAGAGGATTCCTGATCAATGCAGATGGATATATCACGGGATATACAGATTCTGTTTCTGTAACAGATGGTGTTCTTGTGATCCCGAGTGATGAAAGATGCACCGGGATTCGAAAATCAGCGTTGGAAGGGCTGGAATCCATGATTTTTGAAATCTATATTCCTGAAAATATTACAGAGATTGAAGCGGAGACGTTTGAACATCTGCATGAGCTGATGTATATAGAAGTAGCTGCAGATAATCCTGTTTATATCAGTGAACGTGGAGTATTGTATACGAAAAACGGTGAGCTGATTACTTTTCCAAAGGGAAGATATTAAGAGAGAGGCAGTAGAGACTGTCGCAGCAGATACTGCGGTGGTCTTTGTTTTCGTATATAAATACAATTTAATTTCCTAAAATTCTCTGTTATTCTCCGATTTCTGGTGATATAATGGATGAAATTGAGCAAAGCAGAGGGAGCAGACATGAAGATTCGGCAGATAACAGATAATAAAAAATTATATATGGACCTGTTGCTGTTGGCTGATCCACAGGAAAATATGATCGATGCATATCTGGATCAGGGAGAAATGTTTCTTCTTGAAGAAAACGGAGAAGCAAAGACGGTTGCAGTAGTCATGCTTTATAAAAACCGGAAGTGTGAACTGAAGAATATTGCAACTGTCGAGACACAGCAGGGCAAGGGATATGGAAAGTATATGATACATTTTCTGTGTGAGCACTACAGCAGTCTGTGCGATATGATGTACGTCGGTACGGGAAACACCAGAAAAAACATTGGATTTTATGAAAAATGCGGATTCGAAAATTCACATATTGTGATAGATTATTTTGTGAAAAATTACAGGGAACCGATCTATGATGAGGGTGTGCGGCTTACAGATATGATCTATCTGAAAAAAAGGCTGGAATCGGAGGTGGATGTGAAAAAGGTTGTGGATCTGGCACTGGAGGCAGGAAGGATTCTGTTGAAAAACGGCGCAGAGATCTTTCGTGTGGAAGAGACGATCACCAGGATCTGCCATCGTTTTCATGTAGAGCATATCGATGTGTTTATGCTCAGTCACGGTATATTTGTCAGTGCAGAAAATGGAATGGAAGAGACATATACAAAGGTAAAGCCAATTCCGTTATCGGCATCTCATCTTGGAATCGTTGCGGAAGTAAATGCGCTTTCCAGAGAGATTGAAGCTGGTCATATGGGAATTGATGAGGCATCTGAAAAGTTAAAAGAAATTGATAAGATGCCTTCTAAAAATGGATATTTTCAGATTGTTGCTGCGGGAATCGCGAGTGGAACGTTTGGATATATGCTGGGTGCAACGGAATCTGAGAGTATGATGGCCTTTTTTATCGGCTGTATTCTGTATGTATGGGTTCTGTTCAGTAAAAAGCACGGATTGTCCAAGATGATTGTAAATATAGCAGGTGGAGTTATCATCACCACTCTTGCAATATGCTTCAGGCATCTGGCTCATATGGAGGAACTGCGGATTGACGGAATGATCATCGGAGGAATCATGCCTCTGGTCCCGGGACTGGCTTTCGTGAATGCAATCCGGGATATTGCGGACAGTGATTTTTTGTCCGGAACCGTGCGTATGATAGATGCGATTCTGGTATTTGTTTACATTGCGATCGGGGTGGGAGTGACACTCAGCATCTATAATAATATGATAGGGGGATTATTGCCATGATCCGTGAATTAATCGTGAATGTTCTCTGCTCCTTTTCTGGGACGATTGCGTATGCTGTCTTATATAATGTTCCGAAAAAATATTATGCATGCTGTGGAATGACCGGGGCAGCCGGGTGGCTGGTATACAAAGCACTGGTACAGGGAATATCACCGGTAATTGCATCTTTCTTCGGTACTCTTGTCGTGGTGTTGATCTCACGTATGCTGACGGTGCGTATGAAATGTCCGATTACTATATTTCTGGTATCCGGTATCTTTCCGCTGGTTCCCGGAGCGGGGGTATATTATACTGCATATTATCTGGTCACAAATCAGCTTTCCCTTGCTGCAATGAAGGGAATCGAATCCGTCAAGATTGCCTTTGCAATTGTATTTGGAATCGTATGTATTGTTTCTATTCCAAGGGAAGTGTTTCAGATGGGATACTGGAAGCAAAGAAGATGGAGAAAAGGTTGATGCATGTATGGCGATTGTGCTACAATATAAGAATAGACGGATAAAATTATAAAAGAATTAGGAGATATTAATTACAATGAGTAAAGTAAGAACAAGATTTGCACCAAGCCCTACAGGAAGAATGCATGTAGGAAACTTAAGAACTGCGCTTTATGCGTATTTGATAGCAAAGCATGAAAATGGCGACTTTATGTTAAGAATAGAAGATACGGATCAGGAAAGATTCGTGGAAGGGGCTCTGGAGATCATCTACCACACACTGGCAGAGACCGGACTGATCCATGATGAGGGTCCGGACAAGGACGGAGGCGTCGGCCCTTATGTACAGAGTGAGCGTAATGCTTCCGGATTATATCTGAAGTACGCGAAGCAGCTGATCGAACAGGGGGATGCGTATTATTGTTTCTGTGATAAGGAGCGTCTGGAATCCCTGAAGAACAAAGTGTCTGATGAAGACGGCGGAACAGAGATCGTGGTATATGACAAGCATTGTCTGGGACTGAGCAAGGAAGAAGTAAAAGCTAATCTTGCGGCAGGAAAACCATATGTTATCCGTTTTAATATGCCGACAGAGGGAACAACGACATTCCATGATGAGATCTATGGAGACATCTCTGTACCGAATGCAGAACTTGACGACCTGATTCTGATCAAATCTGACGGATATCCGACTTATAATTTTGCCAATGTAATTGACGATCATCTGATGGGAATTACACACGTTGTACGTGGCAATGAATATCTGTCTTCAGCACCAAAGTACAATAAGATCTATGAAGCCTTCGGATGGGAAGTTCCGGTATATGTACATTGTCCGTTGATTACAGACGAAAATCACAAAAAGCTGAGCAAACGCTGCGGCCATTCTTCTTACGAAGATCTGATCGATCAGGGATTCGTGACAGAGGCAGTGGTGAATTATGTTGCACTTCTTGGCTGGTGTCCGACCGGCAACCAGGAGATCTTCTCTCTGGAAGAACTGGTGAAAGAATTTGATTATCGCCATATGAGCAAGTCTCCGGCTGTGTTTGATATTGTAAAACTGAAATGGATGAATGGAGAATATCTGAAGAAGATGGATTTTGATCAGTTCTATGAAAGGGCAGAATCCTATATCAGAGAAGTGGTTACAAAAGATTATGATCTGAAGAAGATCGCAGCACTTGTAAAGACGAGAATTGAGATCTTCCCGGATATCAAAGAACAGATTGACTTCTTCGAAGAGCTTCCGGAGTATGATACAGCTATGTATTGTCACAAAAAGATGAAGACCAATGAGGAGAATTCTCTGAAAGTGCTTCAGGATGTTCTTCCTCTTCTGGAAGCGCAGGAGGATTTCAGTAACGATGCTCTGTTTGCACTGTTGAAAGGGTATGTTGATGAAGCTGGTGTTAAGACCGGATTTGTTATGTGGCCGGTCAGAACAGCTGTTTCCGGAAAACAGAATACACCTGGCGGGGCAACAGAGATTATGGAGATCCTAGGAAAAGAAGAATCCATAAGACGTATTAAAAAAGGTATTGAATTATTAAATAAGTAAGGGGAATCTGATGAGTCTGAATCAAGCGCAGGCTGAGGCGGTCGCCCACAAAGAAGGACCATGTATGGTCCTTGCCGGTCCCGGTTCCGGGAAAACTCTTACCATAGCAAAGAGAATTGAATATCTGATTACAAAGTATAAGGTAAGACCAGAAGAAATTCTGGTCATTACCTTTACTAAGTATGCGGCAAAAGAGATGAAGGAGAGAACCAGAAGAGTATGTGGCAAACCGGCATATTCGGTTACCTTTGGTACTTTTCATGGAATCTATTATGGTATCCTGAAATGGGCCTATCGACTGAACCAGACGAATCTTCTGACAGAAGAGGAGAAGTATACGTTGATCCGTCAGCTGATATCTCAGATGGATTGGGAGGAGATTCCGGCTGCTGATGAAGAAAAAGATTATCTGCAGGATCTGGCCGTGGAGATTGGCAATGTAAAGAATAATTGTCTTAATATTATGGAATATGATTCTTTGAAATATGGGAAAGAACGGTTTCGTGAGCTGTATCAGTCTTATGAATATGAAAAACGAAAACAGAAAAAGATTGATTTTGAAGACATGCTGGTAATGTGCCGGGATCTGTTCAGGAGCAGACCGGATATTCTGGAAAAATGGCAGAAAAAGTTCCGTTATATCCTGGTGGATGAGTTCCAGGATGTCAATCAGGCACAGTATGATGTGGTGCGGATGCTGGCGGCACCTGAGAATAATCTGTTTGTGGTGGGGGATGATGATCAGTCGGTATATGGGTTTCGAGGAGCAAAGCCCGGAATCATGATGGAATTTGTGAAGGATTATCCGGATGCCAGGCAGATTCTGCTGAATGTGAATTACAGATCTACCGGTTATATTGTCAAAGGAGCTTTGAAGGTAATCGGGCATAACAAGGCAAGATTTGCGAAAGAGATTATTGCGGAAAAAAAGCCGGATGAAACGGTCCACGTTCAGGAAGTGAAAGATCCGATGGAAGAAAGCAGATATGTGATCGACAAGATCCGGGAATATACAGAAAGGGGAATTTCGTATTCACAGATTGCGGTCCTTTATCGTACAAATCTGGATGCAAGAGCATTGTCAGAGGTTCTGATGGAATACCAGATTCCATTTACGATGAAAGAATATCTGAACAATATTTATGATCATTTTATCGGAGTGGATATCAGCAGCTACTTTCATCTGTCACAGGGAGAGTATGACAGAAAATATTTTCTCCAGATTGCTAACAGGCCAAAGAGATATATCAGCAGAGAATGCCTGAACGAGAAAAAGGTGAGTTATGAATCTATCCGGAACTTCTATTGTGATAAGGAATGGATGATGGACCGGATCGATCAGCTGGAATGGGATATGAAGATGATCCGGAATAAGACTCCGTATGCGGCGATTCAATATATCAGAAAAAGTATGGGATATGATGAATTTTTGAAGGAATATGCAGCGTACCGGAAGATACCGGAAGAAGATCTGATGGCAGTCATTCATGAGATTCAGCAGAATTCCAGAGAGTATCAGACCATTTCAGATTGGTTCGCGCATGTGGAGAGATACCGGGAGATGTTAAAACTACAAAATCAGAAACGGGAAAGCACAGATGGTGTTGCGCTTATGACGATGCACAGCGCAAAAGGTCTGGAATATGATACGGTTTTTATGATTGAGAGCAATGAAGGAAGTACTCCGTATCGGAAAGCAAGGTCCGAAGAAGAGATCGAAGAGGAGCGCCGCCTGTTTTATGTGGCGATGACCAGGGCAAAGAGAAAACTGATCATCAGCTATGTAAAAGAAAAAAACGGGAAAGATATGAATCCCTCCCGTTTTGTTGATGAACTACTCCTCGTCTGAATCTTCCAGTTCCAGTGTATCCATCCATTCGTCGAAAGCATCAGCGGCAGCCTCATACTCAGCGTCGTCTTCGATGTTGCCGAGTTCCGGTTCGCCGTTTTCATCTTCGCTGTAACGATAGAGGTAGATGTCACTGTCAGCATCAAATTCCATATTGTCATCCAGTGGAACAAGTGCAATATATTCTTTCCCGCCTGCTTCGAATACAGTGAGGATTGCACACTGGATTACTTCGTCATTGTCAAGGGTCAGCTCAATTGTTACATATCCGTCATTATCGATTGTTTCATTCATAGCCGCATTCTCCTTTTCTATATCACTATAGGCATTTGTTAAATGCCGCAACCCATTGATTTTACTGGGTTTTCTCGCTGTTTATATATAAATTTTCTCTCCACTCATGGTAAAATATAAGTAACCACACAAACATCCCACACACGAGAG